>NZ_PZKN01000012.1 GCF_003046795.1 Desulfonatronum sp. SC1
CTTTCTCAGGACACTTATTTGTCGCCTTTTCAGCTCAACTGCTTCGGTTCGCCCCCTTCAGCAGGCCTGCCAGGGGCAACGCTGGGGGCTGGTCGCATAATTGGCGCTGACTTTTTGCAGGGACATCTTACTTAACCAGAGGAGGCTCAGTCCCTGGAAAACAAATGCGATAAAAACGCAACAATTGTCCCCAAACCAAATCCAAAAAGCCCTATTCCGCTGAAAATAATACCCATACCTTTATCAGCTCCAGGGGAAGCGTCCAAACTAACCAGAAAGAAAAAACCAGAAATTGCAGTTAAAGCAGGCAAAATAACCAGATGGACATTATCACGATCTATAGGCGATTTCAGAGGTTGCTTATCGCCACACACCGGACAGGGTTTGTGCTGAATATAACTTGAATATAGTGTTGTCCCATTAACCATATGTTTGATATGACCAATACTATGGAACTCTGAAAAATCCAGCAATGCATCGCATGTTTTACAATTGCCTTGCGCACCAACAGCAACAGAGTGGCCACACTTGGGACATTTTTCAGCAAATTTACTGATCGCTTTTGAACAATGACGACATGTTATGAAATTACTCACAGCATACCATTTCCGTAATAATTTTAACCTAGTGCGCCATACTTCCAATCCAAAACAAGGCAAATATCAGAGCGCACCGCCTTCACCGTAGTTTCTTCGCCAAAATTGGGACAATGATCAATATTCTAGTGTAGGCAACTTTATTTAAAATCTCTTATCGCACTAGACAACAGCCCTCCCAGTCAAAAAGTCTCTGTTTCAGGCGAATAGTGGACATGCAAAACGAAAGCGATCACAGGGTAGGCACTCAGTTGGCTGTGAGCATTAGGATTTTGTCCCAACTTCGACCATGCTGGCGGAAAAGCATGTTCTCAGCTTCAGAATCATCGAAACAGACTCCTTCGTCCCCAAAAATTCTTTGCCGAAGACGATTTTAGCTCACCTTATTCTTTTCCAACATCTTTGTTCCACCTATCGCTGCGCCCACCCCTATTGACAAAACAAACAAGGCCATCCACTTTTCTTCAGTAGAACCAAAATGAGTAAACGCAAAATAAACTTCATACAGACCAACGAAAAACAGTACTACACCAATAATGACAACAATTATACCCCACAGTGTTTTTGCATCCATCGAAATACATCTCCTTACTTTAGTCAATAATAGTATGATCTCATCAAAAAAAAAATGAAAACGCCCTTTTCAACATAGAATTTATCAGCTTAGACTTTTACGTCTCTTGCATCACTATTTTGCAAATAAGGCTAGCCCCCTACATAATCAATAGTCAATAAAATACCAGCCAATTCTTACGGGCTACAGGCAAATATTTTCTCGTTTCATTGAAATAACGCATTGTACAACTTGGTTGTCAAAATAATTATGGCATATTTCCACCATGTTTCTAAATAATATTACCAAGATATTATTAATTTATCATAATCTGGCGCACATTCTCTGAAGGAGGGTGATCGCAACGAAGTCTTCCACGAAGAAAATCTGATGCGTAAACGTGTGCAACAATACCTTGTTGAAAGTCTCTACGTGTTCCGACAAGGATAGCGCAATGCTCACGACGGTAAGTATTATCTCCAGAAAATCGACACAACGATACCACCTGACCGTCAAAAAGGGCATAAGCCTCAATCGGCATTCTTAAATATTCACTAGAGGAAATCTCCATTACGATAGCCTCTTCATATCCCCTGACGAGATCCAAGCCCAAGGGGAGAATAGGCTGCCAATTGCGATTAAAATAAGTTTGAGCCCCTTCGAAAACACATTGCACCCTGTCACCGTAAGGCGCGTTGCGTCGCATGGCATCTAACTCCGCCTTTCTTGCTTCGGCTTCAGCAGCCCTCTGTCTTGCCTCCTCAGCTTTTCGAAGCACTAAAGCTCGGTCCAACTCCGCCTGTTGATTTCGGGCTTGAAGCTGTTGCTCTGGTGTCATCATTTGCCATTGCGCATCAGGTATATCCAAAGGGTTCCGATGCCCACAGGACAACAAGAGTAAAAATAAAATGGCAATGCCCCCAAATAGACATGGACGAAAAAATCGATGAAACAAAGTATCCACAAGCACCTCTCAACATTGTCAACCGCAGACAAAAAAGCGAATATAAAAACATAATGCCAAAAAAATCAGATTGCTAGCGAAAAAAAGGCGGACTTCTCCAGAAAAAAGGAAACATAATCAAGTCGATGGTCAATGCAACAAGATCAAGTATTGTCGTCTCTCACCTAGTAGATCACTTTCCTCTGGCAGGCTTTGCCAAAGAAGTTCAGGCCTTAATCATGATAGCTTTTTTGTAGCCGTTACTGTTTATGCTTCACCGATGCAAGACTACAAGAATCATTTTTATGGCTTTATTCTCATATTTCCTGACAGTTGGTTTCACACTAGAAAAACTCTTGAAGTTAGAGGAAGCTACCATAAATGAAAGCACCCCAACAAAGTATGGGCATGTATTTTCTTCAATACCAATTAAAAACGAGCCAATAAAAAACTATTATACTTTCAAAAGAGCACGCTTTTTTAGTTCAAATTCATCTTGAGTTAATACCCCCTTCTCCATTAACTCATGCATTATTTGAATTTCATTTGCAACGTTGATCGATCCATTCGATCTATCTCTAGGCAATATAAAACACCATACAAGAGCTATAACCCATCCTACACCCCAAAGTAATCCACCAAATATATTAATTAAAATGATTGGTATTTTGTAGGGGTGATTTTTTCTTACTGCGATTATTGTCGGCAATAGTGCCACGAGCAATATAAATACAAGTACAACAAAAAACCATAAACCAATCAAATCAAATAATTCTAACAACTCATAATACTCATAATAAAACATACACAGCTCCTTTATGTTGTTACATTATTATAATAAATTGCATATTCAAGATAGCTGCGAACCCTAACATCAAGCCTTCCCTCTGTACCCAGCTCACGCTCTCCCATGGTCTACGCGGAGTAGTTGCGAGCGACCACCACGGCATTGTTGTAGGCGTCCATGAAAGCTCCGGCGGTGACTTTTCCCCTGCGGGGTTCTGGTGTACGCCCCAAGACCGCCTCCAACAGTCCCTCCGGCAAAAAGACGACGGGCTTCCCGAAAAAATGAAAACATGTAATGGCCGGAGGTTCTCTTCGTCCCCTTGTATTGATGGCGCAAGCGCCAAGTCCATCAAGGAAGACCCCTTCGGGATGGCTGTCGCCTGCGCCATTCCTTGAAGGACTTAGCTTTTTCGTTCTCACTTCAATCTGAGGACGCCGGACGGGGATGTCTCCCGGGGGGCGCCTAGAGTTTGCGCGATACGCCAGACTATTACACCAAATCCACGTCCAATGTCGAAGAATCAAGTAAAATATTACTATTTCTCAGCATACATCTCTTTCCTGTCGTTCAATTGCAACCATCCCTTTGCTATCCTATAAATAAACCAAATTGACACACCAATAATTATAAATACTCCTAAACCTATAATTACTAATACAAAACCTAGCGTAAACCACAAAAGACTGAACCAAAATGTTCTAATTTGCCATCGAAAGTGAGATTCAATCCATGTTCCTCGAACATCATTCATTTTTACATAGTTAATTATTACCCCAATGATAGATGTTACACCAAGCAAAAAGGATGCTGCTTGAAGAATATAAACCAACAAAGCGACCTTCTTCGCTGCCTGTTCCTGTTCAGGCGTCATACCAATCAAATTTCCGGATACATTCACTGAAACGTTATCATCCATTTTCTTGACTCCTTGCGAATGTTAAAAAAAAGCCCGACCACATCACTACAGAAGATGTGCCGGGCGGGGCTCTGAAAAAAGCAAACGAGAAGAAAGAGCGCCACAAGAGATGATCGCCCTCACTATTCTGCCTTGTTTTCGAGTGACTCATGGCGCGAAAATAATGTTTTGTCCGTAAAAAATACAAATTCTATTTCTTTCTTCTGGCGCGTTGCCTTCCGTCTCCAACCTTAACCAGGGAGGACAAAGCCTATGGTGCCAATCGGCATTGGAGGCCATTGTTTCCAAAGGTCACGCTCCCTATACAATAAAACGCAAGGAGGAAATCCAAGAGAAAGCAACCCACATGGAAAGCCAAAAGGGGCTGTTGAGGTAATCCCCTCATGATTCAATCGCTTTCACGAAACCCTTGCTCGCTAAAAGAAACCCATCGGCACATATTTTACGTTGCTGCAAATAGCCACTTTTACAACAACTTATCATAATATTAACACAATCCACATAAGACATCCAATTCATTCCATTCGTTGCGCCCCAACTACATCAGCAGACTAAGAGTGTCAATACGATTGTGTTATACTTTATTCATTTTTTTTGTTCTGTTTAAATTTTTCGCGGATAAAAATCGGGGCATTGTAGCATATTCTAAATATTTACAAGACCATCCATACATTCTCATAGACACTACAATCGACTTCCCAAAACTCGCCATCAATAATATCAACGCGTTGCACTCTGCGCTTGCTAGGCAATCGGCCAAACAACATGACTTTAGCCTTGCTTCGTGTAAACTTGGACTAATTTCTGCCAAACTGAGCTTGACGACCTCGTGCTTTCCGTTTTTTCAGACACATCCTCTTTTTCAGACAATTACGAACCCGTGAACGAATTATGGCGGACGACTTGTCCAAAGCGACGTTTTCGAAAATAAGTGTGGATCGAGAGTAAACCCTACACATAGGCCCCCAAAGTGCTCCAGACAAGCTGGCCGAGTCGACAAATCTTTCTTTCGTCGTTTCCGGGCTGACTGTCTATTTTTTCGGACCCTGATTCGGCCTGCGAAGAATACTTGGCTTCCGAGTACTTGAATTTCGCTCACTCTTTTGTCGCTGGCCAGCGACACAAATCAGGCACGCTTTTTGATAAGAGGACTGCGACGTTCGCGGTTTTCTTTGGCCGAGGCTCGTCCCGCCCCAATCCGTCACTATGTTCGGGCGAAGAGACTGGCTAAAGGCCCTCGTATATGGTGAGAGGCTTGCACCCTTGTTGTTGGATTTAACTTTTTTCAAGGAGGAGTTGAACATGTCCGTTGGAGTCCTGGCACTTATCGCCGCGTTACCCATTGCCCTGGCCCTGGTGCTGATGGTCGGCTTTCGCTGGCCGGCCACCAAGGCCATGCCGCTGGCCTGGCTGGTCACCGCCGTGGCCGGCGTCGCCGTCTGGAGCCTTCCGGTCGGCTACGTCGCCGCGCTGTCCATTCAAGGCGTGATCACGGCCATCGGCATCCTGATCATCGTATTCGGCGCGATCCTGATTCTGCATACCCTGCGCGATTCCGGAGGCATGGAAACCATCCAGTGCGGAATGCAGAGCATCTCTCCGGACATGCGCGTGCAAGCCATCATCATCGGCTTCCTGTTCGCGGCCTTCATCGAGGGCGCGGCGGGCTTCGGCACACCGGCGGCCCTGGCCGCTCCGCTGCTCCTGGCCCTGGGCTTCCCGCCCCTGGCCGCGGCGGTCATTTGTCTGGTCTTCAACTCCTTCCCCGTATCCTTCGGCGCCGTTGGCACGCCCATCATCATCGGTCTGACCTTCCTGCGCGACCTGGTGGGCGACGCCGTGGCCACCGGGGCCGTGGGCGTGAACTTCACCAGCTATGAATCCTTCGGCATGCTCATCGGCCAGTGGGCCACCCTGATGCACCTGCCGATGATCTTCATCCTGCCCATCTTCATGCTCGGCTTCATCTCCCGCTTCTTCGGCCCGAACCGCTCCTGGTCCGAAGGCTTCGGCGCCTGGAAGTTCTGCGTCTTCGCCGCCGTGGCCTTCACCATCCCCTACCTGATCTTCGCCTGGTACCTGGGTCCGGAATTCCCGTCCCTGATCGGCGGACTGGTTGGCCTGGGCGTGGTGGTCTGGGGCGCCAAGCGCGGCATCGCCGTGCCCAAGGACACCTGGACCTTTGGTTCCCAGAAGAACTGGGATCCCGAATGGACCGGTTCGATTAATACCGCAGCCGAGGGCTGCAAGTTCGAGGCTCGAATGAGCCAGTTCAAAGCTTGGCTACCTTATATTCTTATTGGAGCAATACTGGTAATTACACGCATCACTACTACTATAGGTGGCACTTACACCATCAATTTAGGGGTATTTGAGCTTGTTATTGTTACACCTGAGATAGTTATCGGTTTGAAAGCTTGGCTTTCAAAGATGGTTATCACCTTCAAAAGCATCCTGGGCTACGAAACCGTGAGCGGTTCCATCTCCTATCTCTACTTGCCCGGCACCATTCCCTTCGTGCTCGTGGCCATCCTGACCATCTTCATTCACGGCATGCCCGGCGACAAGGTCAAAACAGCCTGGATGGATTCGATCAAGAAGATGAAAAACCCGGCCATCGCCCTGTTCTTCGCCGTGGGTCTGGTCTCCATCTTCCGCGGGTCCGGCATCGGCGATCTGGCCCTGAACCCCAACGCCTACCCCTCCATGCCCCTGGCCATGGCCAGCGCGCTGTCCGAACTGGTGGGCCAGGGCTGGCCGGTGTTCGCCTCCTTCATCGGCGGGCTGGGGGCCTTCATCACCGGCTCGAACACGGTTTCCAACCTGCTCTTCGCCGAATTCCAGTGGGGAATGGCCACCCAGCTTGACCTACCCCGCCAGCTCATCGTCGCGGCCCAGGTCGTGGGCGGCGGCATGGGCAACATGGTCTGCATCCACAACATCGTGGCCGTGTGCGCCGTGGTCGGCCTGTCCGGACAGGAAGGCGCCATCCTGCGCAAGACCTTCTGGCCCTTCCTCCTTTACGGAGTGATCGTGGGCATCACGGTCCTCATATTGATGAGCATCCTGCCAGCCGACCTCTTCTAAACCTACTTCCCTTCCCCGGGCGGACCAACGTCCGCCCGGGGATCTTTGCCCAAAGTCGACTCAAGGTTTAATGGGCACGGCTCACGTCTAACCACTTCCCGTAAGCAGTGCGCATTGAAACTTGAACCCCACGCAAAGGAGATTTGCAATGATCAGAGATGCGTTGAAAAATGAATTCCAGCGGATCGTCGGCAAGGATAACGTGATGACCGAGCCCGACGAATTGCACGCCTATTCCTACGACTCCGCGGTCCTGGATCAGACCCAACCGGCCATCGTGGTCCGCCCGGAGAATTCCGAAAGCCTGGGTCAGGTGGTCAAGCTGTGCAACGAGAACGGCCTGAAGCTGACCGTGCGCGGAGCCGGGACCAACCTTTCCGGCGGTACCATCCCCCATCCCGGCGGCGTGGTCTGTCTGACCACGGCTTTGGACAAGATATTGGAAATCAACGAGGAGGACCTCTACGCCGTGGTCCAGCCCGGCGCGGTCACGGCAAAATTCGCGGCCCAGGTGGCCGCCAAGGGCCTGCTCTACCCACCTGACCCTGGCTCCCAGGCCGTGTCCACCCTGGGCGGCAACGTGGCCGAGAACGCCGGAGGCCTGCGCGCCCTGAAATACGGCGTGACCAAGGACTACGTCATGGGCGTGGATTTCTTCGACGTCAACGGCGAGCTGATCCGCTCCGGCGGCAAGACCGTGAAGTGCGTCACCGGGTACAACCTGGCCGGGTTGATGGTCGCCTCCGAAGGTACCCTTGGCGTCTTCGAAAAGCTCATCCTCAAGTTGGTCCCGCCGCCGGCAGCCTACAAGGCCATGATGGCCGTGTTCCCGGACGTGATGGACGCCTCCCGGGCCGTGGCCGCGATCATCGCCAACAAGATCGTCCCGGCCACCCTGGAATTCATGGACAACTTCACCATCCGCACCGTGGAGAACTTCCGCAAGGCCGGCCTGCCCGTGGACGCAGCGGCCATGCTGCTCATCGAAGTGGACGGCCACCCGGCCCAGGTGGAGGACGACGCGGCCAAGGTGGAGTCCATCTGCAAGGACAACAAGGCCCTCAGCGTCCGCGTGGCCAAGGACGACGCCGAGCGCAACGCGGTTTGGCAGGCCCGCCGCGACGCCCTGCCGGCCCTGGCCCGGGTCCGTCCGACCACGGTCCTGGAGGATGCCACGGTGCCCCGCTCCAAAATCCCGGCCATGATGCAGGCCCTGGATAAGATCGCCAAGAAGTACGACCTGACCATCGGCACCTTCGGCCACGCCGGGGACGGCAACCTGCACCCGACCATTCTCACGGACAAGCGCGATCAGAAGGAATGGCACCGGGTGGAAGCGGCCATCGACGCCATCTTCGAGGAGGCCCTGGCCCTGGGCGGCACCCTGTCCGGCGAGCACGGCATCGGCCTGGCCAAGTCCAAGTACCTGAAAAACGAATACGGCGTGGGGACCATCAACTACTCCCGCAGGATGAAGAGCGTGCTTGACCCCAACAACATCCTCAATCCGGGCAAAATCCTCGGCCCCCTGCTCGCCTAACCGGAGGACATTATGGCCGACATCAAAAAACTCGTATCCATGCTCAAGGAGTTGGACGACCTGCTCACCGGCTGCATGCGCTGCGGCATGTGCCAGGCCCAGTGTCCGGTCTTCGCCCAGACCGGCCGGGAGACCGACGTCACCCGCGGCAAGCTGGCCCTGCTTTCCGGCTTATCCGAGGAGATCCTCAAGGATCCGGAAGCGGTCAATGAAAAACTCCAGCGCTGCCTGCTCTGCGGCACCTGTGAGGCCAACTGTCCCTCCGGGGTCAAGGTCACGGACATCTTTCTGCGCGCCCGGGCCATTCTCACCGGCTACCTGGGCCTGCCGCCTACCCAGCGCCTGATCTTCCGCCGGCTGCTGACCAACCCGAAGTTGATGAACAATCTGCTCTCCCTGGGATCGTCCTTGCAGGGCCTGTTCACCAAAGACGCGGACAGCGTCATCGGCACGTCCTGCGCCCGGTTCAACGCCCCGCTGATCGCGGACCGGCATTTCAAGAAGCTGGCTTCGAAATCGCTCCATTCCCAGACTCCCCACAAAGACACCCCTTCGGGCAAGTCCGGCCTGCGGGTGGCCTTTTTTCCCGGCTGCGTCACGGATAAAGTCTTTCCCCAAGTGGGCCAGGCCGTGCTGAAGATCATGGAACACCACCAGGTTGGGGTCTTCATGCCGCCCAATCAGGCCTGCTGCGGCATCCCGGCCCTGTCCAGCGGCGAAACCGAAGTCTTCGACAACTTGGTCCGCCAGAACCTGGACCTGTTCGCCAAGGGCAAATGGGACTACCTGATCACCCCCTGCGCCACCTGCACGGCGACCATCGCCGAACTCTGGCCCAAGTATTACGGGGACAAGATGGACGCGGTCCGGGTCAAAGAACTCGCCGACAAGGTCATGGACGTCAGCCAGTTCCTTAACGACGTCCTGAAGGTCACTCCGAAAAAAGCCGCAAGCCCGGCCAAGGTGGCCTACCACGACCCCTGTCACCTGCGGAACACGCTGAAGATCACGGCCCAGCCGCGCCAGGTCCTGGCCGCCGGGGGTAAATACGCCGCGGCCGAACTGCCCGGCGGACCGTCCTGCTGCGGGTCCGGCGGCAGCTTCAACATCAAGCACTACAAGCTGTCAGACGTCATCGGCCGTAAAAAAGCCGAAAGCATCGCCGCCACCGGCGCCAAGATCGCGGCCACCAGCTGCCCGGCCTGCATGCTCCAGCTCTCGGACATGCTGTCCAAGTCCGGACATTCGATTCCCGTGAAGCATGTGGTGGAGTTGTACGCGGAATCGTTGTAACGTAGCTGGATAGGTGATTTACGGAAAAGTAGGGGCGGCTCGCGAACCGCCCCTACCGTCATGCAAAACCGCGCGGTGGACGGAACATGCATTCCCGTGAATCGCTTAACCACCTCAAAACCAAAGGATCCCCACCCATGGCCAAGAACCTCTACGTCATCAACACGGAGTCCCGCAGCGGCAAATCGGCCATCTGTCTCGGCCTGATGCAAATGCTCATGCGCCATATCCGGCGGGTGGGATTTTTTCGACCGATCATCAGCGCCCAGGGCAACGGCAAACGGGATCACGACACCAACCTGATCCTGACCCAGTTCCATCTCAACGAAACCTACCAGGACGCCTTCGCCTACACCCTGGAGCAGGCCAGGGATCTGATCAATCAAGGTGAACACGCCTTGCTGATGGAGAACATCCTGGCCAAGTACAAGGCTTTGGAAACCCGGTACGACTTCATCCTCTGCGAAGGCTCGGACTTCGTGGGAGGAGATTCAGCCTTCGAGTTCGACATCAACGCGGAAATTGCCGCCAACCTGGGCTCGCCGGTTATCCTGGTGGCCAACGGCCAGAACAAGACCCCGAAGCAAATCGTGGCTCAGACCCAGATCGCCATCGACACCTTTTCCGAAAAGGGCCTGGATGTCCTGGCTACCATCGTCAACCGGGCCGAGAGCCTGGACAAGGACGAGATCATCGGCGGCCTGCGTTGCAAGTACCGTATACACGAGGAATGTCTGACCTACGCCATCCCCGAGGTGCCTTCCCTGGGCAAACCGACCATCAACGACATCCGCAAATGGCTGGACGCCGAGGTAATCGCCGGCGGAGATCTGCTGGACGTCCAGGTGGAGGACTACGTGGTGGCCGCCATGCAGGTGAACAACTTTCTGCAGTACGTTTCCAAGAACTCCATGGTCATTACCCCGGGCGACCGCTCGGACATCCTCCTGGGCTGCATCGCCACCCGGCAATCCCAGACCTATCCCGAGGTCGCGGGGATCGTGCTCACCGGCGGCATCAAGCCCCCGGAGTCCATAATGAAGCTTTTGGACGGCTGGACCGGCGTGCCCATGCCCATTCTCTCGGCCAAGGGCCACACCTACAAGATCACCAGAACCCTGATGGAAATGTACGGCCGCATCGAGCCCGAGGACCAGAAGAAGATCGCCACGGCCCTGGGTTCTTTCGAGGAGCACGTGGATACCGCTGAACTTTTCCAACGTCTGGAGACGAAAAAATCCACCAAGGTCACCCCGGTGATGTTCGAGTACAGCCTGATCGAAAAAGCCAAGGCCGAACGCCGCCACATCGTCCTGCCCGAAGGCGCGTCCACCCGCATTCTCCAGGCCGCGGACATCCTGCTGCGCCGCGGCATCGCGGACCTGACCATCCTCGGCCAGCCGGACGCCATTCGGGCCAAGGCTGCTCAGATGGGGCTGTCCCTGGACAAGGCCACATTCATTGACCCGGCCGCCTCGGAATACTTCGAGGAATACTGGAAGGCCTATTACGAGCTGCGCAAAAGCAAGGGCATGACCGAGGAAGTGGCCCACGACACCATGGCCGAGGCCACCTATTTCGGAACCATGATGGTTCAAAAAGGGCATGCCGACGGGATGGTCTCCGGCTCCATCACCACCACCCAGCAGACCATCCGTCCGGCCTTGCAGTTCATTAAGACCAGGCCGGGTATCTCCCTGGTCTCCTCGGTCTTCTTCATGTGCATGTCCGACCGGGTGCTGGTCTTCGGCGACTGCGCCGTGAACCCCAACCCCACGGCCCAACAGTTGGCGGAAATCGCGGTGGCCTCCGCGGACACCGCAGTTCAGTTTGGTGTTGATCCCAGGATTGCCATGCTCTCCTACTCCACCGGCGAATCCGGTTCGGGCCAGGAAGTGGAAAAAGTCCGGGAAGCCACGGCCATCGCCAAAAAGATGGCTCCGGAACTGCTCATCGAAGGACCGATCCAGTACGACGCGGCCTACGACCCGGACGTGGCCATGACCAAAATGCCCGACTCCAAGGTGGCCGGACGGGCCACGGTGTTCATCTTCCCGGACCTGAACACCGGCAACAACACTTACAAGGCCGTGCAGCGGGCCGCCAACGCCATCGCCATCGGCCCGGTGCTTCAGGGCCTGAACAAACCGGTCAACGACCTCTCCCGCGGCTGCACCGTGCCGGACATCGTCAACACCGTGGCCATCACCGCCATCCAGGCCCAGCACGCGGAAAGTAAAAATAGCAATTAGCCTAAAATGCCACGTCAACTTAATTTGAAGGGAAGATTCATGAAGATTCTCATCCTCAACTCCGGCAGTTCCTCGGTCAAGTATCAGCTTTTGGACATGACCGAGAAAATCGTTCTGGCCTCGGGCTTGGTGGAGCGCATCGGTGAGGCCACCAGCAAGGTCAAGCATGTCCGCCGCCCGGGCACGGATCAGGAACAGGCCTTTAACGAGGCCATGTCCATTCCGGACCACCCCACGGGCCTGGCAAAGCTGGTGGAGCTGATCACCGGCGAGCAGACCGGGGTCATCGCCTCGGTTTCGGAAATTCAAGGCATCGGCCACAGGATCGTTCACGGCGGCGAGGCCTTCAGCGCCCCGACCCTGGTGGACGAGGCCGTGATCGAGGGCATCAAAGCCCAGATCCCCTTGGCGCCGTTGCACAACCCCGGCGGGCTGGCCGGCATCGAGACCGCGCTGCGGCTGATACCCGGCGTACCCAACGTGGCCGTGTTCGACACGGCCTTTCACCAGACCATGCCTCCGGAAGCTTACCGCTACGCCATCCCCAAGGAACTCTACACGGAATTGAAAATCCGCCGCTACGGCTTCCATGGCACGTCCCATTTCTACGTGGCCAAGCAGTGCGCCAAGAAGTTAGGCAAGCCGCTTCAGGAAACCACCTGCGTGACGGTGCATCTGGGCAACGGCTGTTCCATGGCCGCGATCAAAAACGGCAAGTGCATCGACACCAGCATGGGCCTGACCCCCTTGGCCGGACTGGTCATGGGCACGCGCTCCGGCGACGTGGACCCGGCCCTGCATGCCTTCCTGGCGGACAACAAGGGCCTGACCATTCGCGAGATCGACACGCTGCTGAACAAGGACAGCGGGCTGAAGGGGATGTGCGGGAACAACGACATGCGCGACATCCACGATCTGATTGCCCAGGGCAACGCCGATGCCCAACTGGCTCTGCGGGTCTTCTGCCGCCGGGTGACCCAGTACATCGGGCAATACTTGGCCCTTTTGGACGGTGCAGACGCCATCTGCTTCACCGCCGGGATCGGTGAAAACGATTCCGCGGTTCGCCGCCTGTCCTGCGCAACCCTCTCCGGCCTAGGCGCGGTGCTGGACACCCAGCGCAATGCCGAAGCTCCCAGGGGTCGGGCAGCGGAAATCAGTACCGCCAACAGCCTGATAAAAATATTCATCATTCCCACCAACGAAGAATTGGAAATCGCCACCCAGACCATGGAGGTCCTGGGACAAAAGGAGACTGAGCGTGAGTCAGGAACACATTGAACTCTTTACTAAAAAAGCCGAAGCCGTTTCCGCGATCGTGAAGCGGATCGACAAACTGAACGAGGCCTACGCCTACGCCGTGGACGTCTGCCTGAACAAAAACGCCTGTCAGTTGCTGCTCTCCGGCTGCGAAAACGCCATTTCCGACGAGGCCTCGGATCTCTGCGAGGCCAAGGCCGCGGACAAGGTCATGGCCGCGCCCAAGCTGGCCGACGACCAGTACGCCGAACTGGCTAAAGCAGCGGAAAAGGCCGGAGTGAAGCTGATCGCCGACGGCCTGCGCAACCATCTGGCCGGAATCGACATCGGATTCGCCGTTGCCGACTTGGGGCTGGCCGAAACCGGTTCCCTGGTGTTGGACTCCTCTTCCGAGGATCTGCGTCTGTCCACCATGGTCAGTGAGATCAACGTGGTGGTCCTGCCCCTGTCCAAGTTGCGGGCCTCCAGCTACGAGGCCGAGGCCGAACTGCTGCCCATGATGCAAAAGGCCCCCAACTACCTGGCCTTCATCACCGGCGCCAGCCGAACCGCGGACATTGAACGGGTGCTGGCCATCGGGGTCCACGGACCACTGGAACTGCACATCCTGCTCTGGGAGGACGCGTAATGCAAACCGCCGTCAAAATAGAAGAATATCTCCAGGAAGTCGAAGAATCCCTGGGCAATGAGTTCCAGCGCAAGGCCCTGGACACCTTTGCCGTCGCCTACCGAACCGGCCGGGCCAATGCTTTCGCCGGAATGGACGTCAAAGGCCTGGTCGATGAAATCGCTCAGGCCAAGGACGACGGCATCCGGCGCATGGATGAACTGTACAACCAGTTCAAGCAAAAGGCCGAGTCCATGGGCGTCCATGTCCATCTGGCCGAAACCGCTGAAGAGGCCAACCGGATCATCGCCCGCATCGCCAAGGACAACGATTGTAAAAAGGTGATCAAGGCCAAGTCCATGACCGCCGAGGAAACCCACCTCAACACCCATCTGGAAGCCGAGGGACTGAAGGTCGTGGAATCGGATCTGGGCGAATGGATTATTCAAATGCGCGGCGAAGGGCCGTCGCACATGGTCATGCCGGCCATCCACCTTTCCCGCTTCCAGGTGGCCGACCTCTTCGCCGGGGTGACCAAGAAGGAGCAGGACCCGGACATCCCGAAGCTGGTCAAGGTGGCCCGTCGGGAGCTGCGCAAGGAATATGTGGAAGCGGACATGGGCATTTCCGGGAGCAACTTCGCCGTGGTGGAGACCGGGACCATCGGCTTGGTGACCAACGAGGGCAACGCCCGCCTGGCCACCACCCTGCCCCGGGTCCACGTGGCCCTGGTGGGGCTGGAAAAGCTGACCCCCACACTGCACGACGCCCTGCGCATCCTCCGCGCCCTGCCCCGCAACGCCACCGGCCAGCAGATCACCTCCTACGTGACCTGGATCACCGGCCCTAACGAGTGCAAGGGTGCACCGGACGACAAGAAGGTCATGCACGTGGTCTTCCTGGACAACGGCCGCAAGAAACTGGCCAAGGACAAGGACTTCGCCCAAATCCTGCGCTGCATCCGCTGCGGGGCCTGCGCCAACGTCTGTCCGGTCTACCGCCTGGTGGGCGGCCATAAGTACGGCCACGTCTACATCGGGGCCATCGGCCTGATCATGACCTACTTCTTCCACGGCAAGGACAAGGCCAAGTTCCTGGTCCAGAACTGCGTGAATTGCGGAGCCTGCAAGGAGGTCTGCGCCGCCGGCATCGACCTGCCCCGGTTGATCAAGGAAATCCATGCCATGATTCAGGACGAGGACGGCCACCCGGCCCAGTCCAAGCTGATGGGCTTGGTGCTCAAGAACCGCACTCTGTTCCACACCCTACTGAAGAACATGCGTTGGGCCCAGAAGCCCTTTGCCGAGCGTGACGGGCAGTACATCCGCCATCTGCCCACCGTCTTCATGAAGGACAAGGACCAGGATTTCCGCAAGCTGCCCACCATCGCGGACAAGGCCTTTCGCGACGAATGGAAGTCCATCAAACCCGAGGTGCGCAACCCTACTCTGCGGGTGGCCCTGTTCTCGGGCTGCGTCCAGGACTTCGTCTACCCCGAACAGATGAAGGCCGCGGTGAAGATCATCGCCTCCACCGGTACCGTGGAGTTGGACTATCCCATGAAGCAGTCCTGCTGCGGCCTGCCGGTGAACATGATGGGCGAGAAGCAGGCGGCCGTGGAAGTAGCTCGCCAGAACGTCCTGGCCATTGATCCCTCCAAATACGACTACATCATGACCATGTGCGCCTCCTGTGCCTCGCACCTCAAGCACAGCTACCCCAAGCTGCTGGAGAACGATGCCGATCTGGCCCCCAAGGTGGCCCAATTCGCGGACAAGGTCATCGATTTCAGCTCCTTCATCCACGATGTGCTGCAAATCTCGTCCATGAAGTTCAACCGCTCCGGCAAGCGTATCGGCTACCACGCCCCCTGTCACCTCTGCCGGGGCCTGGAAGTCCGCGAAGCGCCCCGGGAGGCCATCAACATGGCCCACGACTACGTGCCGACCTCCGAAGAGGAAGTCTGCTGCGGCTTCGGCGGTTCCTACTCCATGAAGTTCCCGGCCATCTCCAAGACCCTACTGGCAAAAAAAATGGCTAACCTGGAAGCCGGAGACATCGCCGCCGTGGCCACGGACTGCCCGGGCTGCGTGATGCAGATCCGCGGCGGCATGAAGGCTTCGGGCAAGGACATTGAGGTCAAACACGTGGCCGAGCTGTTGGCCGAGCGTCTGCGGTAGGCCGGCACGCCGACCGGTAGGGGCGGTTCGCGAACCGCCCCTCCTACGGCCGGGAGCAATCCCGGCCGTATTTTTGTCACCCTCCGCAATGGCCCAAAACCAGCACTGAACTTGACACTTTTCCTGCAAGTCAAGCCGTGATATGTTCTTCATGCACTTCGCGAGAAGAGATGAACGCGATACGTATCGTTTTTTATGATCGACATGGCGTATTCCATACGCCGTGTCGGGCGTGACCCGGAAAGGATCGAAAAGGAGTGAAGAAGATGAACCTGCGTGAGCTTGTTTCCCGAACCCGCAGTTTCCGGCGTTTTTATGAAAACCACCCGCTCACGCCGGAAACCCTCGAGGATTTGGTGGACACGGCGAGGCTGACGGCTTCCGCGGCCAATCTGCAACCCTTGCGGTACATGATCAGCGTCGATGCCCAAGTCAACGCCCAGATTTTTCCTCATCTGGCCTGGGCCGCCTATCTCAAGGACTGGGACGGGCCGGAAGAGGGAGAACGCCCCACGGGATACATCGTCATCCTTGGAGATCAACGCTACACAAAAACCTCGGCCTGGGATCTGGGCATCGCGGCCCAGACCATCCTCCTGGGAGCCACGGAATTGGGCTTGGGCGGATGCATGATCGGCTCCATCAAAAAAGACACCCTGGCCATGACCCTGGAAGCGCCCGAGGACTTTGAGATTCTGATGGTCATCGCCCTGGGCCGGCCCAAGGAAAAAATCGTGCTGGAACGACTCGGCGAGGACGGCGACATAAAGTATTGGCGAGACGAAAAAGGCGTCCACCACGTTCCCAAGCGCGACCTAGACTCCATCCTGCTGCGCCGCTTCGGCGACCGCTGAACCTCCTTCACCATTCGGAGACACCTTGACCACCTCCATCACATCCACCTCGGCCGACGTGATCATCATCGGCGGCGGACCGGCCGGCCTGTTCGCCGCGCACCATCTGGCCGAGAACACGGATCTGAAGATCATCCTCGTGGACAAGGGCCGGTCTCCCTTGCGCCGATCCTGCCCCATCGGCCAGAAGCAAAGTCCGACCTGCCATCATTGCAAGCCCTGCAACATTCTTTCCGGAATCGGCGGGGCCGGCCTGTTTTCCGACGGCAAGCTGAACTTCATCCATATCCTCGGCAAGACGGACCTGACCCAGTTCCTCTCTCCGGACCAAGCCAGGGAACTGATCCGGGAAACCGAAACGGTCTTCACCCAATTCGGTATGGACGGCCCCGTCTACCCCACGGACATGGAAAAAGCCCGGGAGATCCGCAAACAAGCCAAAAAAGCCGGAATCGACCTGCTCCTGATCCGCCAAAAGCACCTGGGCAGCGACAAACTGCCGGACCACATCGCGGCCATGGCCGAGCATATCCAGCGCAAGGGCGTGATCATTCGCACCAACGAGGACGTTCGGGAAATCCTGGTGGACCAGGGCCGCGTCGGCGGAGTGGTCACCGAAAAGGCAACCTTGCGATGTCGGCACGTGGTTCTCGCTCCGGGCCGGGTCGGAGCGGATTGGGCCGGGCGCATCGCCCAGGCTCACGGCATCAACCTGACCCAGCGCGGCATCGAGGTCGGCGTGCGCGTAGAGGTGCATAGCGATATTCTTCACGACCTGACCAACGTGATCTACGATCCAACCTTCTTCATCCAGACCCGGAAATACGACGACCAGACCCGGACCTTCTGTACCAACCGCGGCGGATACGTCTCCCTGGAGAACTACCAGAACTTCGTCTGCGTCAACGGCCACGCCTACCTGGACAGGAAGTCCGAAAACAGCAACTTCGCCTTTCTCTCCAAAGTGGTGCTCACCGAACCGGTCACGGACAACCAAACCTATGGCGAGTCCATCGGCAAGCTGGCCAGTCTGATCGGTGGCGGCAAGCCCATCCTGCAACGTTTCGGCGACCTCAAGCGCGGACGGCGTAGCACCTGGAACCGGATTTCCAAAGGCTTCATCCGACCCACCCTGTCCAACGTCACTTGCGGCGACATCGCCATGGCCTTGCCCGAACGCATCCTGACCAACCTCGTGGAGGGCCTGGAAAAGCTGAACTGCGTCGTCCCGGGCGTGGCCAACGACGAAACCCTGCTCTACGCCCCGGAGATCAAATTTTTCGCCACCCAGATGGAGACCGACGCCGACCTGCGCACCTCCCTGCCCGGCATGTTCGTGGCCGGCGACGGTCCCGGCGTGGCCGGCAACATCGTCTCCGCCGCGGCCACAGGAATGCTGGCCGCCAAGGGGATCATCAAGGAACTGCGTTGACCGCGACGCGGGGGCAAATGGGTCCCCCGGCGGCCACCTGAAGCGAAAAGGCCGGCTTTCCCTGGGAAAGCCGGCCTTTTTGCAACTATTCAGCACACCATGGGTAGGGCCTCATATCCCGAGGCTGGATTCCAGCCTTCGCGGGAATGACGTGTTTTTCAATGCCGTTCCCAAGTCAGTCATACCCGCGAAGGCGGGTATCCAGGTTGCCTTTTACTCGGATGAGCTGAGTAGTAGTTACTCCTTATTTTTTACTTGTCGTGTCCGACGAAAATACCGTCTTGAAAGTTCCCCTTTTCCGGACTTGATTTTCTCGCCACCTGTTGTTAATTATCACTGTTTATAGATTAAGACTGGACAATCGTGAACAGAAAAAAAGGAACCGGATATGACCCGAAAAGACCGTACCGAAGGCATTTACAGCCGCCGGGAAGTACTGGATGAAAGCGAACGGAGACAGTACTATCAAATCCATCTCAAGGACCTGCTGACCTACGCCTACAGATACTCCGAAGACGTCAAGAAGCGCTTCGACCGGGCCCAATTCAGCCCGGACAAGTTCAAGGTGCTCAACGACCTGAAGCACATCCCGATCATCAAGAAAAAGGAACTGATTTTCTTGCAGACCATGGGGCCGCGCCTTGGCGGATTGCTAACAAAGGACCTGGGCGAGTTGCGCCGGATATTTCTCTCCCCCGGGCCCATTTTCGACCCCGAAGACCGCGTCGACGATTACTGGGGCTGGACCGAAGGCTTTTACGCCGCCGGATTTCGTCCCGGCGACGTGAACATGATCACCTTCAACTACCACCTGACTCCCGCCGGTCTGATGTTCGAGGAGCCGCTGCGCAACCTGGGCTGCGCCGTGGTCCCCGCGGGCCCCGGAAACACCAACACCCAGTTGGACATCATGCGGAAGCTGCGAATCACCGGGTACGTCGGTACGCCCAGCTACCTTATGCACCTGGCCCAAAAGGGCGAAGAAGCCGGACTGAATCTGCGCAAGGATCTGTATCTGGAAGTGGCTTTCGTCACCGGCGAAAAATTCCCGGAAAAGCTGCGCAACAACCTGGAAAAGAAGTTCGACATCATCATGCGCCAGGGCTACGGCACCGCTGATGTCGGCTCCATCGGCTACGAGTGTTTCCACAAGAACGGGCTGCACGTCTCCAATCGCGTTTTCGCGGAAATCTGCCATCCAGACACCGGGATTCCGCTCAAGGACGGCGAAGTGGGCGAAATCGTGGTCACGGCCTTCAACAAAACCTACCCGCTGATCCGGCTCTCCACCGGAGACCTGTCCTACATCGACCGGGCGCCTTGCCCCTGCGGCCGCTCCTCGCCCCGCCTGGGCAACATCGTCGGCCGCGTGGACACAACGGCCCGAATCAAGGGCATGTTCGTCTACCCGCACCAAGTCGAACAGGTCATGGCCTCTTTCGAGGAGATCAAACGCTGGCAAATCGAGGTAACCAATCCCGGCGGCATCGACGAGCTGACGCTGTTCATCGAAGCCAGCCAGTTTAAGCGGGAGAACGAGCTCTTCCACCAGTTCCGCGAGAAGATCGGTCTGCGACCGGACCTTAAAGTCGTGGTTCCAGGTTCGCTTCCGGCTCAAATCCGTCCCATTGAGGACAAGCGAAAGTGGGATTGATGCCTCTTCGGGCGCTGCCGGCCATCCTGGGCCTCCTGACCCTCCTGGCCCTGAATGCCGGCTGCGCCCGCCTTCTACCACCAAGCCCTTCCATTCCCGAGACGGCCACGTTACCGTTGCCAGGTACGCTTTTCCTGGCCGACGGGCGTCACGTCGAGCCCTCCGAGCTGACGGCCCTGGTCGCGTCCCACGATTTCATCCTCATCGGCGAGTCCCACGCCAATGCCTGCGACCAGCAGTTCCAGGCCGAGGCCCTGAACAACTTGGCCCAGTCCGGTCTGCCGCTTGCCGTGGGACTGGAGATGGTTCCCTGGTCCGCCCAGAAGATCCTGGACGCGTTTCGCCGGGGTGAAGTCAGCCTGGATGAGCTAGAAAAAAAGTTAGGCTGGCAGGACTACTGGGGATACAGCTTTACCTTCTATCGCCCGGTCCTGGCTCAAGCCAAGGAATCCGGTATTCCGGTTTACGGCCTGAACGTGCCCAAAGACCTGCTGCACCTAATCCGTACTAACGGCCTGGAGAGCATCCCCGCCGATGAACGCGGCCTGCTCCCCTCGGCGTTGATCCCTCCCCCGCCGCCGCAGCGGGCGATGATTGAAGAAGAGTACCGTCGACATGTGGAGTTGATGCCGGACCGGACCATGGAAGCCGGGTTCGACCTGGAGCGCTTCATGACGATCCAGTCCCTCTGGGACACCCAGATGGCCCATGTCGCGATCCAGCGGCGCGGTGCGGATGATACCATGGTCATTCTGACCGGAACCGCCCATGTGGAGTACGGTCACGGGATCGCGTACCGGCTCGCCCTGCTGGAAGATGCCCCCCGAATTCTGTCCCTGATTCCCTGGCGCGGCGGACCGGTTCCAGAACCCACGGCCGGAGATTTCTTTTTCTACTGTCCGGAACCGCCGAGACGCCTGGGCATGCTCATTGCTTGGGTCAACGACCAGGTGGTCGTCACCGGCGTGATTCCAAACTCCCTGGCCCAGGCAGCCGGACTGCAACCCGGAGATGTCCTGCTTGCCGCCGACAACATACCCATCACCTCACTGAAAGTCCTGCACACCGTCGGCGTCCAAGCCAAAAGCGAACAACGCCCCCTGCTCCTGGAGGTGCTCCGCGACGGCGATCAATTAACCATCCCCATCACCTCCCCCTGACGACGCCACCACCAACTCTTCCGTCTTCCGCTGCCAAACTCCTGACTTAGACCCCACCGCCAACCATGCCTGAACTGCCTGAAGTGGAAACCATTGCCCGAGGGCTCCAGCCTCTGCTCACAGGCCGGACCGTCACCGGAGTGCCGCATATCGCCACGCACCTGGCCAAAGGTAACCGAGACCTGGCCCAAGAAGTCATCGGGCGAACCATCCGCGGTGTCTTCCGCCGGGGCAAGCTGTTATTTCTGGATTTTCCTGACCAGGACGTGATGGCGTTTCATCTGCGCATGACCGGAAGGCTGGGCCTCATGCCCTCAGGCCTTCCGTCCGCCTTACACGTCCATCTGTTGCTGGACCTGGACGACGGGACCTCGCTCTATTTTCAGGACCAACGCAAGTTTGGAACCTGCGGCCTGTTTGCCGACGAGGAGTTGAAGCGATGGCCCTTTTATCGCAACCTCGGACCGGAACCGCTGGGGTTGAATTTGGAGATCTTCACGAGGCAAATCAGTGGAAAGAAAGGTCGGATCAAGGCATTGCTGTTGGATCAGCGCGTCATTGCGGGAATCGGCAACATCTACGCCGATGAAAGCCTCTTCAGAGCGGGCATCAATCCGGCGACGCCGGGAAACAGGATCGCCCCGGAACGCCTGGCCGGACTCCTGGCAAGCCTCCAGAGCGTCCTGGAGGAAGCCATCGCCGCTGGAGGCAGTTCCATCCGGGACTACCGCACCGCTGCGGGGCTTGTGGGGACATTTCAGAACACTTTTCAAGTCTACGGGCGGGGGGGCCTGCCCTGCAAACAGTGCGGTACGTCCCTCCAGACCACCAAGGTCGCCGGTCGGACCACCTGCTTCTGCCCGCGCTGTCAAATGATTTGAAGGTGAACCGCGATCAGCCGGGCCAAACCAGGTCAAAGCTCAAGACGATCATCCAGACCCCGAGACAGACCTTGACCACTGTGCCGAAAACCTTGTTCCACATCGCGCCCCAGGCGGCCCGTCGTGCGACCGCCATCGGGTAGCCCTGGCCCAGTTCGATCAACAGACTGCCCGCGTAGGCCCCCAGAAAAGAGCCGGGAACCGCTCCCAGTCCGAAAAGAAAGGGGGCGCCGAAAACACCCCCGACAATTGCCCCGACAACAGCCGCCCAGGCACCTTTCCTGCTTCCACCGTAGCGCCGCCCGCCCCACATCTGGGCCGCGAACTCCACGACCTCGCCCAGCACGCAAAGCGAGGACAAGACAGCAAAAAAAACGATCCCGCCCGCGAACTCCGGGTGCACCCAGCCCCAACCCGCCACGGCGGCCAGAATCAGCCAATTTGCCGGCAGGCCGAACACGTGCAACACCAGCAGCAGGCCGAGAAACGCCAGAAACAGCCCGGCCAGGACAAACGACATTAGTTACTCTGTTTGCCCCCGCAAATCGCACACCCGTAGGGCCTTGCCCTCGGAGCAAGGCAGGCTCCGGGCTTCCACGAGTTCCACCTTGGGAGTGACCAACAATTCATCACGCAGCAGGTCGGTGATTTTGCTTTGGAGTTTCTTGAGCTCCCGCATATCTTCCACGAAAAATTCGCTCTTCACTTCCACCTGCACCTTGAACTGATCCAGGAATCCCTGGCGCTCCAGTACGATCAGGTAATTCTGCCCCACTTCCGGAATGGCCATCAGCACGCGTTCCACCTGCATCGGGAAGATGTTCACACCCTTGATGATGATCATGTCGTCGCTGCGGCCGACAATCCGGTCGATGCGGCGATGCACCCGACCGCATGGGCAATCTCCCGGAAGAAAACGGGTTAGATCCCGGGTTCGATAGCGCAGGATCGGCATGCCTTCACGGGTCAGCGTAGTCAGGACCAGCTCGCCCACCTCTCCTTCCGAGACCGGTTGCAGCGTGACCGGGTCGATGATTTCCGGCAGAAACGCATCTTCCCAGATGTGCATCCCGTTTTGCTCCGGGCATTCGAAGGCTACTCCCGGACCGTTCATCTCGGACAGGCCGTAGGAGTTGTAGGCCTTCACCCCGTACAATTCCTCGATCCTTCGACGAATCTCCTCGGAGTGGGGTTCCGCGCCGATCAGGGCGGTCTTCAGGTGCAGCCCGCCGGGCTCCACGCCAAGGGACTGAAACACCGTGGCCAAGTGCAGGGCGTAGGAAGGTATGATGTGAATCACCGTGACGTGGAAATCCTGAAGCAGCTTGATCTGCCGCTTGCTGTTGCCGGCCCCGGCGGGGATGGTCAGGCATCCCAGGCGTTCGGCGCCGTAATGGATGCCCAGGCCTCCGGTGAACAGGCCGTACCCGCTCATATTCTGAAAGACATCGCCGGGCCGCACCCCGACCATGTGGAAACAGCGGGCCACCAAGTCGGCCCAGGTCTGGATGTCTCCAGCGGTATGAAAAATCACCGTTGCCGCACCGGTGGTCCCGGAAGAGGCGTGCAGGCGGACCATGTCCTCCTTGGGCCGACAAAGCAGTCCGTCCGGATAACTGGACCGCAAATGTTCCTTTTCTGTCAGGGGCACTCGCTCCAGGTCGTCCAGGCCTCGGACTTGGTCGGCCTGAAGGCCGTACTCCTGAAACAATCCGGCATACAGCGGCGAGCGCGCCGCCGCTTTCGTCACGCTACGTAGTCTGACGGACTGCAAGCGTTGCAGTTCCTCACGGTCAAACCCTTCCAAGGGATCAAAAAACACGTTGCCTCCTTGTCTTTCGGGGCCCGGTGCGCAAGAGACAACCCTACGCGCCGGATTGAAAACTTTCCGAAGGCGGTGGGACGTCAACCAGGTTCTCAAACGCGGTGTACGAGTCCAGATAGGCCAGTTCAACCTCGCCCACGGGCCCGTTGCGCTGCTTGCCGATGATGATCTCCGCGATGCCTTTTTTGGGGTTGCCTTCCTGCTTGTTGTACACTTCATCGCGATAGATGAAGGCAATCACGTCCGCATCCTGTTCTATCGCTCCGGATTCACGTAAATCCGAAAGCATCGGCCGCCGGTTGCTGCGCTCCTCGACCTTGCGGTTGAGCTGGGCCAGGGCGATCATCGGCAGGTCCAATTCCTTGGCCAGCCCTTTCAGGGTTCGAGAAATTTCGGAAATTTCCTGCTCGCGGGAGTCGATCCGACGACTGGCCCGCATCAACTGAAGATAATCCACCACCACCAAGCCCAAATTCTTTTCGGATTTAAGCCTGCGACACCTGGCCCGCAGGTCCAGGGTTCCCAAGGCCGGGGTATCGTCGATGAACATGGGTGCCTGGGACAGGGCGTCCGCGGCATGGTACAAGCGGGTCCAGTCCTCGTCGTTCAAGAAACCGCGCCGAAACCTGGCCAGATCCACCTTGCCCCAGGCGCAGAGCATGCGCATCATCAACTGTTCCTTGGACATTTCCAGGGAAAAGATGGCCGTAGGGACATCCTTGAGTATGGCGGCCCGCATGGCGATGTTCAGGGCAAAGGCGGTCTTGCCCATGCTGGGCCGGGCCGCGATGATGATCAGGTCCGAGGGTTGCAGCCCGGCGGTCATCTCGTCCAACTTATGGTAGCCCGTGGGTACGCCGGTAACCAGTTCCTGGCGCTCGACCCGCTTCTCCAGGTGCTCGAACACCTGATTAACCAATTCCTTGGTGGTGGAAAAAATGCTCTTGGTTCTGTTCTCGGAAATGGCGAAAATGGCCGCTTCCGATTCGTCCAGAACTTTGTCCACGTCCTGTCCGCCCTCGTGGCAATTGACGACGATATCGGATGCGGCACCGATCAGCCGTCGCAGGATGGCCTTGTCCCGGACGATCCGGGCATAGGATTCGGCATGAGAGGCGGCAACCAGGGATTCGGTCAGGGAGGCCAGATAAACCGGCCCGCCCACTTCTTCCAGGATCCCTGAGTTTTGAAGATGATCGACCAGGGTGACCAGGTCAATGGGCACCCGGCGCTGGTAAAGCTGAATGCAGGACTGAAAAATGCTCCGGTGAGCCGGTGAGTAGAAATCGTCCTCGCCGACGATTTCGAGTAAAGCGTCGATCAGGTCCGGGCGCAAAAAAATCCCCCCCAGAACCGCTTGTTCGGCTTCCAGGTTCTGGGGGGGCGTCTTGCCGATGATGGTCGTCGCCTTTCCAGCGACGGTATTTTTTTGAGGTGAGCGTGGCACGAGCCGGTCCCAGCGGGGGGAGAGCCTACTCCTCCGCTTGCGTTGCTTCGACGGCGAGCTCGGTCGTTTCGACCGCGTCCGTTTTCGGAACTTCGGCCTGGCCCGCCTGGTCCGCGTCGTGGCGAACCACGGCAACCTGAAGCAGAGCCCTGATGTCCTGAAACACTCGGACTTCAACGGTGTAATCGCCCAGAGCGCGCAACGGATCGTTGAGCAAGATGGTCTTCTTGTCCACGTCCAAACCGTGATCTGTGTTCAACAGATCGGCGATATTCCCGGAGGTCACCGAACCGTAGAGCCTTTCACCTTCGCCGACACGCACAGGGATCCGCAACGCAACGGCGCTGATCTTGTCGGCAAGTTCCTGAGCCGCGAAACGCACGGCGTCCAATTTTTCCTGAAGTTTTTTACGCTCCAACTCGAAACGTTTTTTATTGGCCGGAGTGGCCAGCATGGCCAACCCTTGAGGAATCAAGTAGTTGCGGCCATACCCGGGCTTGACGTTGACCACTTGGCCGAGAGCGCCCAGGTTGTCCATATTCGTACGTAAAATGATTTCCATAACCAACTCCCTCCTAGCCGGTGGTCCGTTTCATGGCATCAACGCTATGCGTGGCCGTGTAGAACAACAGAGCCATCTGCCGGGCGCGCTTGATTTCCGTGGTCAACTCCCGCTGGTGCTTGGCGCAAGTTCCGGTCACGCGACGAGCGATGATCTTGCCCCGCTCGTTGACGAAGTCCCGCAGCAGGTCAGGACGCTTATAGTCCATCTTCAGATCCTTGGACGCGCAGAATCGACAAAACTTTTTCCGGGGGGTGAACTTTCTGAATGCCATGATCAGCTCTCCTTGGGTTCTTCATAGGTATCGGCCAGCTTCACGCAAAGAAACTTGTACACCCCGTCCGTGATGCGCAGATTCCGCTCCATTTCCGCGACAACCGCGCCCGAGGCCGCGTATTCCAGACGGAAATAGTGGCCGCGAGTCTGCTTGCGTACCGGATAAGCCAAGGTTCGCATCCCCCAGTCGTCCTCCGCCAGGATCTTGCCGCCGTCCCGCTGCACAATAGCAGACATTCCGGCAACGATCTCCTGACGACGCTCTCCCGGCATTTCCGGGCTAAAGAGCATCAATGTTTCATAGTGCCGCATGATCGTCTCCTCCTTGCGGTCTGATTCGGCCCTGGCCCCCAAGGCCAGAGCAAGGAAAAGAGGGAACTTAAACCCATGACTCTCGTCTTGTCAATCGAGTTCGCGACGCTCACACGATGGATCGGCTGTACTCTGGCCACTCCGCCCAGGCCCATACACCTCCGTTCGTGGTCGACGGAGGAGGACCAAGTTGAAGCGCCATAAGCCTTTCGTGAACGTGAACGGGCACGACGATGGACTTCATGCTATAAAAAAGGCCCCGTTTCCGGGGCCTTTCTCATTTCGTTCGTTCAGAGCGGCTTGATGTCGGCGAGAGGATGTGAGGGAAAATCGACAACCTAACCGGCGGGGTTGTACTTGGCTCGCTGCTCGCGCAAGGCCGCGACCTGTTCTTCATACGACTGGAACCCGGAATGGCGCAGGGCGTCCAGGACGGTCTCCTCCCAATCCCAGTTGGCATAGATAGCTGGCTTGTGGAAAAGCCGCCGAAACTGATCGATCTCTTGACGCAAGAAATCCTCTCGGGGTTTGCCGATCTGATCCTGAAGTTGTTCGTGCAGCCTAGTCATTTCGCCCTCGAACCAATCCATCAAGTCCTTGGCCGTGCGGTTCTTCTTCAGGATGTGGTCGTACTTGTTCTCGGCCATGACCTTTTTCAAGCGCTCCAGATGCTGTTCCTTGAGCCACGCGCCCAGCTTTTCAACGGGGATCTTCTCGGCTTCCAGTTCGGCGACGTCCTTTTTGGTCTGGGCGTAGGTGTCCGGCACCACGGAGGCCGAAACAATGCCGGCGATGCAGACCAGCCCGCGGATGATCTTGCTGTTGGACACGCCCTGTCCGCAAAAACCGACTTTCTTTCCGAACTTCTGTCCGGTGAAGATCGTGCTCAGGATGGCCCATACCACGGCCGGATCTTCCTCGTCGTAGATGTGCCGCAACCGTGGGTTGTCCCGATCAGTGCCCAGCACCAACTGGGTCATGTCGTTGGAGCCGATGGAGAAGCCGTCGAACTCCTGGATGAATTGCTTGGTCAGGATCGCGTTGCTGGGAATTTCGGACATCAGGATGATCTTCAGGCCGTCGTCCCCGGATTTGAGGTTGTGGACGCCTTCCAGGTAACGGCGCATGCTGCGGGCCTCTTCCAGAGTCCGCACAAAGGGCAGCATCAGATTGAGGTTCCTGCCTCCAAAAATCCCACGAGCCTGTTTAAAGGACTCAATCTCCCAGTCATGGATGTTGCGGGAGACACCCCGAAAGCCGAGCATGGGATTGTCTTCCATGGACTCGAAAAGCAGGCCGCCCATCAAATTCCGGTACTCGTTGGTCTTGTAGTCCGTGGTCCGATAGATGATCTCCTTGCCGTAAAAGGCCATGGCGAACAGGGAAAGGCCCTGGGCCAGGGTCTGGATGTAGTGTTCCTTGCCGGACCGATACCCCTTGGAGCGAATCAGGTCCTTGATCCGTTGCGGCAGGGTGCGCACCTCTTCCCGCTCCCGTTCCAGGCCGGAACGCAACGCCACTTCCGTGCGCATGGAGTCGATGCGCTTCATGATATCCACGACCACGGGCTCGTCCTTGATCCGCTGGATAATCCCCTGGACCCTGTCCTCGATTTCCTGACGATGCTTGAGTCGTTCTTCATCCAGTCCGTGGGTGCTGTCGAGCAACTCCGAGAAGCCCATGATCGTAATCACGTGCTCGCGCAGATCCGGAGCGGTTTTCAGTTGTTCCAGCTTGTGGGAAGCCAGTTCCAGATGCTCGTTCAGCTTAACGTCCAGGTCCCGCAATTGCCGGTGGATGGCCAAAACCTGATCCGTGCCTTTGTCCCCGCCTTTCTCGGTGAGGGTTTCGATTTCCTTGCTCAGGCCGGTGACGATGCCCACGTACTGGCGCAATTTAAGATCAAAGGTGATGATCCCCTGGGTCAACTGCTCCCGAACCAGCTTGGTCAACTCGTTGTTCAGCTCGCTCAGCTTCTTGTCCACCAAAACCTGAAGCTGGCCGTTGTCGTAGGCTTCAAGGGCCAGGGGATGAACCCCGACGCTGCCCAGCATGAACTCAGCGCGGAGCAAGCCGACCTCGAAATCCGGCAGTTCCCGCAACCGGGACAAAAAGAGCGCCTGGTCCACGTCGGCCAGAATCAGGCCGATCTTGGTCTTGGTCTTCGGCAAGGCGCTGACGTCGATCTCCCCGCCCACCTCAACCAGAGGCAGCAAACCTCGATAGGCCCGCCCGCGGGAGCCGTCCACGGTCACTTCCTGGCCGTCCAACCCCTGGAGCGTCTCCAGGCGCTGGATGCCGATCACCGCTGGAATCCCCAACTCACGAGAAGTAATGGCCGCGTGACTGGTGTCTCCGCCGGCATCAGCGAGAATTGCCGAGGCGATCCGCATTCCGGGGACCATGTCCGGGTCGGTTCGATCAGCGGCCAGAATGTCGCCCTTGGTGATCTTGTTCAGTTCCAGAGCAGACCGCAGAAAACGAACGATTCCTTGCCCCGCGCCGCGGGACGCACCGTTACCTTCCAGGATGAGTTCGGCTTTCTGGATGGCTGACGGATCGACCTCCAGCCGACGCATGAAAATCGTATGTGGATGCTTCTCCAGTTCCTCGTTCCAACGAGTCTCTGGTCGGGCCTGGACGAACCAGATTCGGTCCGAACTGTCGATGCAGAACTCGGTATCCGTGATCATTCCCCCGTAGCTCTTGCTGATACAGCGCACGCCCCTGGCCAGTTCCTCGGCCTGGGCCAAGGAGAGGGACCAGCGGAAGACCTCGTCGATGGGGACATCCACTGTGACGGTGCCGGCCCCTTTTTCCGCGTAAATGATCTTCTTGGTCTTGAAGCCCATGTAGCGCAGTACGATTTCCACACCGTCGTCGCGCTGAAAAACGTAGAACTTGTCCGGGGTGACCATCCCGCTGACCACGGCCTCGCCCAGACCGTAGCTCGCGTCGATGGAGACCAGGTCGTGACGATCCGTGCCCCGACAACCAGTGGAAGTGTCCGCGCTGAAGGCCGTTCCGGAGATCATCGGATTGATCATCCGCATGATGCACACGGACAGGGACGTGTTCTCGATGGCCCATTCCTTCTTGGCATTCTCCACGATAGACTCGTCGCCGGTACGTTCCGCCAGGGCGACCATGTCCAGGATGGCTTCCCGGCGATAGGTCATGCTCCGAAGGTTGTAGGCCGAGGCGCAGTCCCACTGGTAGGCTTCCACCACGGACTGCTCGCCGACGATGTTCAGGTAGGTGTCCTGCAACCCGGCAAAGGCCTTCTTGCGGCTATCTTCTCCGGCGGCTGAAGAGCGCACGGCCACGGGGATGTTCTCCAGGCCGGCTTCCTTGCAGATATCCGTGTAGGACTGCTTGACGGCGTCCTCCAGATCCGCGGGCATCTGGACGGCCAAAATGGCCACCTGGACCAGCACGGAACGCTTACGGAGTTGGTCAATACCCTCGGGAGAGACGGCGAAGCCTTCAACGATATTGTTGATGAAAGTCCGCAGCTTGACCTGGCTTTCCTTCCCTTTTTCGGAATCCTTGATCTGTTTTGCCAAGCGGCGCACAAGGTGCCTGATGAATTCCGGATCTTTGTTGATCTCGGAATCGCTCCAGTTGATCCGGTCGTACTCCTTGTCCACGGAGGACCGGATCAACGCCGCATTGACCTTGGTTTCATCAAGCAGCCGATGAAAGACAATGGATGATATGGCCCTGAACTGAGGGGCTCGGATGTTCTCGACCTGACTGATCAGGGCGGTGTTGTAGTTCTTCCCTCCCACCAGCAGTTCCGCGGGCTCGCCCAGCGTGACGATGTCTTCGCCGGTCAGGACGAGTTTCTTCTCAATTACCGCAATCTCGGCTTTTTTCGCTCCCTTGGCGGCTTTGACCTCGGCATCGGCGACGGCAGGGCTCTCCTTGGCGGATGAACCTTTATCCTTGTCTGATTTGGCCATTCTCACTCCTCCTTCACGGCACGTTCCGGCTTTACGGGCGACAACTTCATCCCGGGAAAAGGGCAGTCGGTTTCCAAGGTATTCATGTCGTGGCGATCCTGAAGCGATCTCAGTGCCTCAACATGCAAATACCGCTGTACACTTAGCGTTTCAAATCACGCGAAGTCAATCCGCGCGAGGCTTTGCCGGTCACCCTTCCTGACCGTGTTGATGACCGCAGGACGGACAAAAGTTCACCTCTTCCAAAAAGGGCAACGGACAGGAGCAACCGCCGCACAGACGAGGCATGTCGCTGAGTTCCACCATCAACTCGCCCTCGCGGACCGGAACCATCTTGCGGTCCTCGGTGAAGTTGGCGAATTTCAGGACCCGCTTCACCTGGCCGTTGACCGGAGAGAGGATCGACTTTTCCTGCTTCATGACGGAAATGTTGAACAACTCTTCACCTTGATGGACCACGTCACCGGGCTTGACGTGCATCACCCAGAGATCCCCGTTGCAGGGCGATCCGACGTGGTAGGGATTGCCGGGAACGGCCATCTCCAATCCTTCCAGGACCTTGCCCGAAGCTTCGGCTACCTTGACCTGGTGGGTAAGGAACTCCGAGTCCAGGGTATAGCGAACCACGCTCACCCCCTGGGCGTCCGGGCGGGAAATGTCCAGAATCATCATGGTCCGGGGCTTGCCGTCGCTGTCCAGAAACTGCATCTCCTGTCCGGGCTCCAGCCCTTCGAACCAGACATCCAGAGGAAGTTGGTTCGGGTCGCCGAAGCGCTGCCGGAATTCGATGGTCTTCAGCGCGTCGCCGGGATGGTTCAGGTAATTGACGAACTCTTCATGTGAGGGATCGCGCTGGATATGTTCGGACAGGGTTTGGCGTTCGGCACCCAGGTCCACGTCGACGATGTTGTCCAGTGGGGATACTTCCACGCGTTGGGCCAAGGCCTTGCGGTAGTCCGGACCAAAGGCGCTCTCGTAGATCCAATCCGCCGGAAAGCCCAGGGGCAGCCGCCCAAACTTGCCCAACAACAAGTTGCGGAACGCGTCGTTGCTGTGCCCGTACAATTCCAGGCGAGCCCGTCGAATATCCTCGGGCAGCTCGGCCTCCGGAATGGTGGTCACGGCTTCCAATACCTGGAGCATTCGCCGAACGGCCCGCTCGCCGCCCTGCTTGAACGCCCCGGTCACGGCCAGAAACGCCGTGTTCCAGGTCACCTGGGAACCGGGGGTGACGTCGTGGTACCGGACGATCTTGCGCGTTCCGGCCAGGAACTTGAGCATGTACGGCAGCAGATGAATGTAGCCTTGCTTCATGGCACCTTCCTGAGACGACGAGGTCGCCCCGCCCGGCATGGCATGCTCCACCACGTCATGGTCGATGCCCTGAAAGTACGGCGCGGTGTAGCGGTCGTAATAGGGCATGATCTGCTTGAGCACGAACCCACAGGTCCGGATCATCTCCTTGTTCAGGTTGGTCTTCAGACCCAACTCGTCTTCCAGGTAGGCCGCGGTGGACAGCACCTCGCCCTGGCCGTACCAGCGCACCGCCGCGCCGATGCCCACGTCCACGATATGCGCTCCGGCCTGGGCCGCCGCGCCCACCGCCGGCACAAACAAGCCGTCGGTGTAGTGCCGATGATAATGGACCACCAGTTCAGGATATTTGGTGCGAATCGCCCCCACCAGCTCGCGCATGAACCGCGGCGGGCAGACTCCGGCCATGTCCTTCAGGCCCAGGGCGAAATGCCGGGTGGCCTTGGTCCGGTCCATGCCCGTGACTCCGGAAACCATGTCCAGAACTTCCTCCACCACGCCCAGATAGTGCGGGACGTCGAAGCCCTTGGCCCAGGACATCGAAATGGCCGGCTCGAAGATGTGCTCACGGGAATTCAGCACCACCTCGGCAAAAGGACGCATATTTTCGATATGGTTCAGGAAGTCGAAGCAACGAATCACGTGGTAGTGCTCGCAGACCATTTCCCCGGTCAGACGCATCACGTTCTTGGATTGCGGCTTGTAGCCCAGAACGTTGGTGGAGCGGATCAAAATCTGCTTCATGGTCTTGGGCGCGAACTGATTCCACTCCATGGCCTCTGTGAACGGGTAGGTCATGTTGGCCAGCATGGCTACGTGGTAATGCGCCCCGCCGCCGTTTTCCAGAGAGAAGAAGCCGCAGTTGTCCAGGTACGGGCCGATCAGCCGATCCTCGGCCAGTCGGAAGCGGTTGCCGCTGTTGGACTGGGTCAGGTCGCGGGTGGTGGTGTCCACGAAGTGGACCAGCCCGGAATCCCGGATGTAGTCCAGCAGAGCCAGCCGGTCCCCGCGGGGATAAGCGGGCTTGTAGGCCTTGAAGTCGATCTCGGGAAGCACCGGCGCAAACCGGCCCACGCGTTTGTCATGGCGGCCTCGGTATTCGCCGAGTTGGACGTAGGAGTTGTAGCCGTGGGCGGAAATCTCCGCCACCAGGCGAGAGAGACGCAGAGCCTGGGGCTCCTTGTCAACGTACTCCAGGAGTTCAGGGGTATTAGCGATAAAGTTGGTGTCATACTCGCCGGACCGAAATTTGGGATGAAGCATGATCTGGCGGTGAAACGGGATGGTCGTCTTCACCCCGCCGACAATGTATTCCCGCAAGGCACGGCTCATGATGCCCAGAATCTTCTCCCAGTCGCGGCCATAGGCGATGAGCAGCGAGGCCGCGGAATCGTACTGGGCCGGGAACTCGTAGCCCACGGAAACGCAGGAATCCACGCGGATGCCCTGACTGCCCGGGGAGATGTACCGGGTGAGGGTTCCGGAGTTGGGCGAAAAATTCTGCTGCGGGTCTTCGCAGTTGATGCGGACCTGCATGGCATGGTTGGACGGCAGGACGGTCTTTTTGGAAAAACGCAGCTTGGAACCGAAGGCGATGGCGATCTGCTCCTCCACCAGGTCGATCCCGTAACGGCATTCGGTGATGCCGTGCTCCACCTGCAAGCGGGTGTTCACCTCGATCAAATATGGGGTCGCGTTCTCGTCCAGGAGGAATTCCACGGTGGCCAGCGAGTAATAGCCCACGCTGGTGGACAATTCGCAGGCGTATTTCTTCAATTGTTCCCGCAGTTCCGGTGTAAACTTCGGCCAGGGCGAAGGGGTGATCTCCACCAGCTTCTGGTGGTTGCGCTGCACCGTGCAGTCCCGTTCGTCCAGGGCGTGGGAGTTTCCGTACTGGTCCGCCACGATCTGGATTTCGATGTGCCGTACCGAGGTCAGCAGCTTCTCCACGTACAGCCGGGGGTTGCCGAAGGAGGCTTCGGCCAGGGCCGAGGCTTTGGCAAAGGCCCGCTCAAGCTGTTCAGGCTTGAAGACCTCGTAGATGCCCCGCCCGCCGCCACCGCCCTCGGCCTTGAGCATCACGGGGAACCCCAGGGAGTAGGCGATCTCCCTGGCCTCGGCCACACTCACCGCGCCTTCCGAGCCGGGAACCACCGGAACCCCCAGCCTTTTGGCCAGCTTGCGGACTTCGACCTTGTTGCCGAGCAGATGCATGGCTTCCGGAGGAGGCCCGATGAAGGTGATCCCGGCGGCGGCGCATTTCTCCGGAAAGGATTGGTCCTCGGAAGCGAAGCCCCAGCCGGGATGAATGGCGATCACGCCGCGGGCCTTGGCCTTGCGGATGATCAGATCGATATCGAGATACGCCCGAGGATTCTCCCCCAGCAGCATCAATTCCTGAGCCCCGGCGGTGAACGGCGCGGTCTTGTCCACATCCGTGGCCGTCATGATCGGTATGGCGTGAAAAACCTCCTGAATGGAGCGGACGATCCGCCGGGCCGGAATGCCCCGGTTCGCCACGAGAATCGGCTTTCCTTCAATTTCCTTGGCCACTTGTTCGAAAGTCTTGGTCGCCATCGATCATCACCTGTATTCAGTTATGTGGTTTATAGTCCTGTCGCGTCGCCGCCGCCGGGCATGTTCGGATAATTTGCCAAACGGTTTCGCCTACCCTTCTCCCACCCCTCATGCCAGGGGGCGAATCTCCCCGGATGTGATCCGCCGAACCTTGCCGTCCACGGAAAGCAGCAAGCCTCCGTCAACGGCCACTCCCAGCACCACGCCACGGACTTCGGCACGGCCCTCGCCATATTCCGCGATAGCCACGGAGCGATTTTTCCACAGCAGAACGTCCGAAAAGGCCCCGGCAAAATGCTCGGGCCGGAGTACGGGCAAGTTGTTCTTGTACCAGGATTCGCACTCGGAAACAAGCCGATCCCAGCACGTTGCCGGATCGATTCGACCGCCCATGGAACCGGCTGGAAGCGCCGCACCATCCCGGAGCATGTCCGAGGCCGGAGCCGCGACGAAGTTCAATCCCAGTCCGACCATAACGGTTTCTCCGCGTTGCTCGGCCAAAATCCCGCCAATCTTTTTTCCGTTCCAGACCAGATCATTGGGCCACTTCAGCCGGACCTCCCAGCCCAGGCTTCCGAGAACACGGGCCGTCAGCCAAGCCGGAATCAGGGACGTCAGACCGTCCCACTCACCTGGAACCATCGGCGATCGCCAAACCACATGCAGATTTCCCGGCAGCGACTGCCACGGACGCCGAACCTGGCCCCGCCCTGTCCACTGCGTCGCGGCGATCACCGCGCCCCATTCCGCCAACAAGCCCCAGCCGTTCAGCTTCCAGGCAACGTCAAAGGCCGAGGAGCAGTCCCGACACAAAAAGACGTTACCCGTTCCGCTTCGAGCCGCGGTCCACCCCGTGATCCCCAAATCGCCGCCGTCAGGGTCATCAACGGCCACCCTCCCCTCGCACCACGGCCCCCAATGCCGTATCGCCTGATCCCAAAGTGGATGGACCGCGGACATCTCCACGGGATGCGAACCACCGAGCAGATCCTGAACTTCTTCGGAAAAAAGAAAAGCCGTTCCACAAGTAGTCATCGTTCACCTCGGCCAGACACAACCCTGCCCGCCACGTGCACTCCGTGAGCCCCGTGGCAAAACCCGTCCGCCACTTCTGCAAAAAAACAGGTGTCGTCAGGGACTATCGCTACAATGTCATTTTGGGGCAACAACCGACACCGCTGAAGATTTAACCACGGGGAGCACGGGGAACATATTCCGAAAAACCAGAGTTTCTTTCCCCGTGATCCCCGTGTGCCTCGTGTTTAAACAACTTGGCCAGACGATGGAAATAGCAGGGTCTCTCCCCAGGGCTACACTGCTTCCTGATACTTGGCTCGAATAGCCTCAATGACGTCCAGAATAGACAGAAAAGCGCTCACGACCTCGGGATCGAACTGTTGGCCGGATTCCTTGCGGATCACGTCCAGGGCCATACCAATAGTCCAGGGCTCCTTGTAAGCTCTTTTGGAAATCAAGGCGTCGAACACGTCGGCCAGGGCCACGATGCGGGCTTGCAGGGGAATGTCCTCCCCCGCCATGGTTCCCACGGTCATGGCGTCTACGTCTTCGATGTTGGACACGCGGCCTGGATAGCCCTTGCCGTCGAAGCGCTGATGGTGGTTCAGGGCGATCTCCCGGGCCATGACGTCCATCTCCGAAACGGCGTTGCGAAACAGATGCGCCCCGTACAGGGTGTGGCGCTTCATGACCTCGTACTCTTCGCTGGTCAGCTTGCCGGGCTTCTTGAGAATGACGTCCGAGATGCCCACCTTGCCCACGTCGTGCAGCATGGCGGTCATCCGGATCAGATCCTTGCGCCGCTTGATCTCCGAGGCATCCAGGCCGCTTTCCTGGGCCATGCGGTGATAGATTTCCGCGGAATACGCCCCCACCCGCTGCACATGCGGCCCGGTTTCCGCCGGGTCGCGTAGCTCGGACATGCGGATTGTCCGCAGGATCAGTTCGTTGGTGGTCATGCCGTTTTCGATGCAGGCCGAGGCGTGATTCGCCAGCAGGCTGACACAGGCGACGGCCTCCTCGGGAAACGACACGGCCTTGTCGTCCTGGTCCAGGGAATTGATGAGTTGGAGCACCGCGCAGACACGGCCTTGAAAATTGATCAGAGGCAGGGAGAGAACAGACTTTGTGCGGTAGCCGCTCTGCTTGTCCAGAGCAGGATTGAATTTGAAGGAATACGAGGGAGGCAGGGCATAGACGTCGTCCAGACGCAAAGTCTCGGAGTGTTTGGCCGTATACCCGGCAATTGAAAAATCATCGATAGGCACTGAAGCGTCGAGATAGAGATGCTTGTTGATCCCGTGCGCACTGAACAGAAAGTCGTTGTGCACAATGCTGAAGACGAGACGGTCTTCCTTGACCAGAAGGATTGAGCCGGCTTCCGCATTGCAGATTTCGCGAGCCTCGAGAAGAATGCGATCCAATATGGCATCCGCTCCGCGCAATTCCCGCAGCTTCTGAAATACTGCCAAAACACGCGAAATGCCCTCATGCAACGAAGAGGTGTCGACTATCGACTTCATGAACAACCTCGTTGTCTTCAATTTGTCGAAAAGAACCCATCACCGCGTCACTCACTACCCACATCAAACTCGAATTAAAACCATTCGCCCCTATTCACCGCTGCTTGCGCATGGCGAAGCGCTGCCAGTTCCAGAACTGATAAACGTAGGCCACGCAGAGGGCTTGGACGGCCATGGACAGGAACATGGCCAGCCAGATCCCGGTGGCCTGGGCGAAGATCAGATGGCCCAGGACGAAGGCCAGAGGAATGCGCACCAGCCAGGCCGAGCCGCCCATAATCAGGGATTGGTAGATTGTCGCCCCTGCCCCGGTGAGCGCCCCGCCCAGAATCATGGAAATCAGTAAAAAAGGCATGGCCGCGAGGTTGTAGCGCAGGTAGTTCACCGCCTCGTCCCGAACCTCCGGATCCGGGGCGACGAAAGCGGCGATGGGCTCCAGGAATTGCCAGAGGACCACGGTCAGCAGGCAGATCACCAGCAGCCCCTGGCCCAGAATCCGATAGCCCATGCGCTTGGCTTCCTCGGGCTTCCTGGCGCCAAGATAGTGTCCCACCAGAATCCCGGCCGTGAAATTGAAAGCGAACCCGGGCAGGAACATCAACGATTCCACGCGCATCCCGGCGCTCATCCCGGCCAGGGCCACCACGCTGCCCTCTGGCAGACTGGCGGTGATGGAAAACAAGGTGATGTAGGCCGAATGCCAGACCAACTGCATCACCCCGGCTGGCCAAGCCACCCGGAACAAGTAGGGAAAGGCGCACCGAATCCATTTCCAGGGGGCGAAGCTTCTTCGAACCAGAAGCTTCCTGCGCCGAAGAATCCAGACATTGAACAGCCCCCCGGCCAGGACCGAACCAAAGGTGCTCCAGGCCAGCCCCTTGTACCCCAGATTCGGGAACCCGAACATCCCCAGCCCCAGAGCGAAATCCCCGAAAGTGTTCAGCCCGGCCACCAGCATCATGCAATACAGCGGATAAAGGACCAGTTGCTGAGCCCGCAGGATGGCATTGCCGATGATGAACAGATAGTAGGCGGGCAGGACCAGCAGATAGACGCTGAGCAGATAGGTCATGATCGGCAGCATGCTTTCCGGGGTCTGCAATATCCGGACCAGGGAGCCCTGAAAGGCATAGCCGAAAACCAGGAGGGCCGCACCGAAGACCGCAGCGGTTTGCAGGCTAAGGCCCACGTAGCGCTGGACCCGATGGATCAGGCCCGCGCCGTAGGACTGGCTGATGGCGGCAACGGTCCCGTTGCTTACGGCGATGGCCACCACCAAAAAGATGAAAAAGGACTGGCTGACCATGCCCATACTGGCCTGTACGTCCCGGCTGATCCGCCCGGCCACCCAGACATCGACAAAGCCGATCAGGAAGTGAAACAACATCATCACCACCTGGGGCCAGGCCAGCCGCCAGATGGCCTTGGTGGGCGAGGCGGAGGGATCGAAGTTGATCTTTTTCTGAGGGGGCGGAGGGACCGTTCCACCCTTGGGATGGTTCAGCAAGGAAGCGGTTCCTTCTTCCGGTAAGCCAGCCCCTGGAACGAGGCGACCAGGTTGGCGGACTCATCACGGACCTCCACCATATAACTGGCCATCCTCCCCCCCTGGGTCAGCTCCCTGGCCACGGCGGTCAGAACGCCGGAGGACACGGGCCTGTGATAATGGATGCTCACCTGCACCCCCAGGGCCACGTTGCCGTGGGAGTTGCAGGCCGCGGCAAAGGCCAAGTCCGCCAGGGTGAACAAGATTCCGCCATGGGCCATGCCCAGACTGTTGGTATGCTCATCAGCTAGGGTCATCCTGGCCGTGGCCGTCCCCGGCCCGATGTCCACGATCTCGATGCCCAAAAACCGAGCCAACCGATCATTGGCATTGATATACCCCTTGACCTTCTCCATGACATCAACCTCCCGTCTTTTCACTCCACCTTCAACCCTCAGGTCTCAGGTTTCAGCCCTCACAACCTACACCATCTTCAACACCACGAACCCACCTATCAGCAAAACCGTGAACAATACCGCCAACAAGTTAAAATACTTGTCGATGAACGTGGTGATCTGTGCGCCAAAGCGCCAGATCAGCCAAGCCACCAGGAAGAATCGGGCCGAGCGGCCCACCAGGGAGGCCAGGATGAAGGGGACCAGGGAGATGTCGAAAGCGCCCCCGGCGATGGTGAACACCTTGTAGGGCAAGGGCGTGAACCCGGCGGTAAAAATGATCCAAAAATTCCAGGTCTCGAACAAACCCTGGACCATGGCGAACTTCTCCACCGTGAACCCCGGAACGGTGTTGAAGAAGAATTGAGCCAGAGCGGTAAAATCACCGCTGAGTGTCCACCAGGAATAGTGGCCGATGGCGTACCCCAACAACGCCCCGCTGACCGAAGCAACGGAACAGACCGCGGCGAACCGGAACGCCTTGGCCCGGGCTCCGAGGATCAAGGCGATCAGCAAGGGATCCGGAGGAATGGGAAAAAACGAGGATTCGAAAAACGCCAACACGAAAAGAGCCGCTGCCCCATACGGAGTCGCGGCCCAACTCAGCACCCAGTCATACAATCTACGGACAATATTCACGGCGGCCTACCCCCCAAGCCCATGCCCGACCTGCATGGCGCGTACTGTTTTGGTTACATGTGAAAAACGGATATTACAAAGCCAAAAACGGCTGTCCGTCAAGCTGGAAAAATGCTCAGACGCCTCGGGATCAGGTCGAAATCGAAATCAGGATCGAAATTGAAATCGACACCAAAAAAAGTCGCCCCGACACCCTATGATCAATTACTTTTTCCCAACTACAACTTCAATTACGTGAACGGGACTTCACAACAACGGACTGAATACCTTGGCGATGGATTCCAGGAGGCGGCGGGGAAAAGGGCGGCGGTTCCAGGTTTGGGGGGCGACTTTTTCGGATCGGGAGCGGTATTGGCTTTGCAGTTGACGGACCGTGTACAGGAACTCCTGGTCAAAAAGAAAGAGGACCACTTCCAGGTTCAGGTAAAACGAACGGATGTCGAAATTAGCCGAGCCAATCATGGCCATGGAGTCGTCCACACGCAGCAGTTTGGCATGCAGCATCCCGTCGTCAAACAAAAAAATGTTCGCGCCGTGCTCCAGCAAGACGCCGCAATAGTGGTAACTGGCAAGGTCCACCATGGGGTGGTCGCTACGTCGGGGCAGGATCAGATCCACCACCACTCCGCGCCCCACGGCCAGGCGGAGCGCGGTAAGCATTCCCTCGTTGGGGATGAAGTAGGGGGACGTGATCACCACCTTGCGCTGGGCCGAATGGATGGCCTGGATCAGCAAATCCTGGAACCCCTCGGTGGGCAGATCCGGGCCGGTGGGGACGATTTGCAGCGCCACTTCGCCCTCTTCCAGGACCGGCGGATAGAGCGACGCGCAGTCAAGAGCGTCGCCGGTCTCCTGGTACCAGTCTTCAACAAATACGGACTGCAATTGGCGCGTGCTGGGGCCGACAATCCGGACCATCACGTCGTGCCAAGCTCCAGCCTTGCGATGGCCGAAGACCGGCTCCACGATATTCTGGGACCCAGTATAGGCGATACTGCCATCGATCACCGCCAGCTTGCGATGGTTGCGAATGTCCAGCCGGGCCAGGCGCATCCGGAGCGGATTGGCCGTCAATCCCGCCACCACCTGGACCCCGCTCTCCTGAAGCGTTGCCCCCAAACCGTTGAACATGCCCCTGGACCCGACCATATCCGACAACAATCGACAGCGCACGCCGCGCTTCGCCGCCCGGATCAGTGCCTCGCCGACCTTCCGGCCCATGGCGTCGTCGCGAAAGATGTAAAACAGCAAGTGGACATGCTCCCGGGCTTGGTCGATATCCGCGACCAGACGCCGAACCACGTCGTCGATGTCCGCCAACAGATCTACCCGGTTTCCTCCCAGAAGCGGCAGCCCGCCGTGGCGCTCGGCCAGTTGGATCAAAATCTCATGATCCCGCCGGACTCGAACGTCGTCCACCTCGGGGAGGACGGCATGATGGCGGTGGATAACGTCAAAAGACTTGTGCCGCTTCATGCGCTTGCGGACCCGCAAAAAGCCAAGGCTTTGCTCGCCCAAAAGCACGTAGGCGATCAGACCCAGCCAGGGCATAACGAAGATCACCGCCAGCCAGGCCAGGCACGTCGCGGCGTTGCGTTGACGCATGGCCACCACCGGGATCATGGTCAACCGCACGACCCAACCGCTGATATCCAACGCGAGGGACAACCAAAACAACATCGTAGACCACCTCAAACCGTTTCGTGAGCCCAATTTGGCGTTTATCGCAACTCAAAGCGGATGTCAGTAAACACTTTCAAGCGAAAAAGACTTGCATGCGTGAAGTCATCATGCAAGATATTCACGCCGAAAAGAACAAAGTGCCACATCCTGAGCAACAACGGGTGAACTATTTTCGCTCACGGTCGATAACGGATAACTAAACCGGTGTCCCTGGGTCATCAACAGCAAGCGAGGAGGAAGGACAATGAAAAATATCCGTCTTGGCGTGAAGCTCGTCGGCGGGTTTACCGTCGTAGCGCTGATCGTCTTCATCGTGGGGGCGTTCGGGTGGTGGGAAGCCCGCAATCTCTCCGGACACATTGAAGGGGTCGGAAGCGTACGGTTGTCCAGCGCGGAGGCGTTGTTAAACATTGAAAAGGAGTTGGTGACTCTGAGCGTGACCCAAGGGACCATGCTTATTCCAGGGCTGAGCGCTGAAGACACCAAACGGCAATTTGAAGGATTTAGTCAAGCGCGTTCAAGGTATGCCCGATACGTTGAAGTATATGAGGCTTTACCGGCCACGGACGAGGAATCAACCTAATGGCGGCAATTGACTGCCGTTGTTGCTACATGGCGTGATGCTAACAATATATTCTGGGAAATGGCGCGTGAACTGCAAGCTTTCGGCATCAACAATCCGACGGAACTGTGAGCAAATCTAGAACAATTTCGTGGTGATCACCATGCCCTCGTGGGCCAAATTTACACCCTGATCACCCGTGGAGAACAGTTCGAAGGCGGGGGCAACCCCGAGGCCTGCAATTTCGGACGCTGGTTTGCAGGATTCAGGACCGAAAACCCCAGGCTGTTGGATATTTTGAGGCGAATGCCTACCTCTCACAACCCTTTCCATGCCTCCATCAGCAGGATAAAAACAGCGATATCGGACGAGAACAGCGAGGCCGCCAACCGGATACTGCTCCAAGAAACCTTGCCCATGGCCGAGGAGACCTTCACCCGGTTCGATGAACTGCTGGCCGTGGCGAATGAAATCGAAGCATTGTATAATGACATGACCCGACATGCCATTGTCACTGTTGTTGAGTATCAAGGACAAGTCGAAAGGCTGATGCGCGAAGTATTGGAACTCAACCAACTTTACGCCGCTGAAGCCGTTTCTGAAGCCGAAACTGATGCGGCGATGGCCCAGACAGTGGCCATCGCCGGGGTCGTCATCGGCGTAATCCTGGCCATGGCCCTAGGCATCATCCTGACCAAGGCCATCACCGGCCCGGTCAGCCAGGGCGTTCACTTCTCCGAGGATCTCTCCGAAGGCGACTTGGACGCTCGCCTGGACGTGGACCAAAAAGACGAAATCGGCGTGCTGGGCAAGGCCATGCAAGAGATGCAAGCCAAACTCCGGGAGATCGTGAGAGAGGTCAAGGCAGCCTCGGAAAACGTGGCCTCGGGCGGTGAGCAGCTTTCCGCATCTTCGGAGCAGATGTCCCAGGGGGCCACGGAACAAGCGGCCTCAGTGGAAGAAGTCTCCTCTAGCATGGAAGAGATGACCGCGAACATTAAGCAGAACGCGGACAACGCGGCCCAGACCGAGAAGATCGCCCTGCAGGCGGCCAAGGACGCCCAGGACGGCGGCCAGGCCGTGAGCCAGACCGTCTCGGCCATGAAGCAGATCGCGGAGAAGATTTCCATCATTGAGGAGATTGCCCGTCAAACCAATCTACTTTCCCTGAACGCGGCCATTGAGGCTGCCCGGGCAGGAGACGCGGGCAAGGGCTTCGCCGTGGTGGCCGCGGAGGTGCGCAAGCTGGCCGAGCGCAGCGGCAGCGCGGCCACGCAAGCCCGCCCCTAAAATCCCCGAATTATCCGCGAATCCACCTCGCGAACCGAGGCCGTGCCGGTCAGGACCATGCACTGGGTCAGCTCCTGGCGAATTTTTTCCAGGTATTGCGCCGCCCCTTCCTTACCACCGCCGAGCACGGCCACGGAAAAGGGCCGCCCAATCATCACCGCATCCGCGCCCAAGGCCAGCATCCGCAAGACATCCGCGCCGGAGCGCACTCCCCCGTCGGCCAGTACGGCGATCTGGCCGCGAACGGCATCGGCCACCTCTCGCAACACCCTGGCCGTGCCCGGGGTTCCGTCCAGGACCCGTCCGCCATGATTGGAAACCACGATTCCAGCGGCTCCGGCATCCACGCACAGCTTGGCCTCGTCCGAGGTCATCACCCCTTTGACCACGAACTTGGCCTTGGTCCGTCGGATTACTTCCGCCAGCTCGGAGACCGGCTTGGGAGCCACGGGGCGACCCATCTTGCGCAGCGTGACCAACCCGGCGGCGTCCACGTCCACCCCCACCACCTCGGCCCCGGCGTCCAGGGCCTTGTCCAGCTTTGTGAACAGTTCCTGATCTTCCCAGGGCTTGATGAACGGGATAGCCTTGCCGTTAAGGGCCTTGACCGCGGCGAACCCGCTTTCATGAATGAAGTCCGGCACGCCGTCCCCGGTGCAGCCCACGGTCCCGGCCTCCACGCAGGCCGTCAGTTTGGCCAGGATATACTCATCCTCAGGCATGCCTCCGCCCATGTTGAAGGAAACCCCGCCGATGGGCGCGGCCAGCACGGGCAGGGACAGATCAAACCCCAGCAGCGAAACGGACAGATCTGGAACAACCACGTCGTGCAAGCAACGCATGTTGAACTGGACTTCCGCCAAGGCCCGGACATTGTCCTGAAAAGACGAGCCCGTTCCCAGACCGCCCATCCCAGGCACCTCGCCGGCGCAAACCCGGCCGTCGCATACCGGACAGACCCGGCAGTATCCCTTCATCAGCGACCGCGCTTTAGCATGTATTTCCTTCATAACGTCCTCCTTGCAATCACGAGTTTGATTTGTTTTACGAGTCCGCTTTCCGGCATAGCAACAATCTTCACTTCAGGGCAACGCACCTAGAACCACCTGTTTTTATTTCATATTGCCGAGCACGACATCCATCCACCAGAATTCAACGCGACTTCTGAGACGCGTTCTCCGGCTCATATGGCAATCAACGGACACGCGTCTTCAACTTGCGCCTGCCTGAAAACCGCGCTGGTTTCAACTTCTCGCGATCCACACCAACGTCAAAAGGCCGCCCAGAGGCGGCCTTTTTTCAGTTTGGAACACCCTTTCTTCGGGCTACTTCTTTTCTTTCGAAACCACCAGCGGCCAGATCTCGTCCACGTGTTCCACGTACCGGACCTTGATCTTGCGCAGCAGGTCGCTGGGGACTTCCTGCAGGTCTTTCTTGTTCTGAGCCGGAATCAGCACGGTTTTCAGACCGTGGGCCACGGCGGCCAGGATCTTTTCCTTGATCCCGCCCACGGGCATCACCCGCCCGCGAAGGGTGATTTCCCCGGTCATGGCCAGGTCGTTCCGGGCCGGGGTGTTGGTCAGGGCCGAAAACAGGGCCGTGACCAGGGTGACGCCGGCGGACGGGCCGTCCTTGGGCGTGGCGCCGGCCGGAACGTGGATGTGGATATCGTTCTTCTCCGCGAAATCCGGGTCCAGCCCCAAGGTCCCGGCCCGGCTGCGGGCGATGCTCAGGGCGGCCTGGGCGCTTTCCTTCATTACCTCGCCCAGCTGTCCGGTCAGGATCAGTTTGCCCTTGCCGGGCATGGTGGAAACCTCCACATGCAGCACCTCGCCGCCCACCGGGGTCCAGGCCAGCCCCAGGGCCACGCCGGGATAAAGTTCCTTGTCCTTTTCATTCTCCAAAAACCGGGCGACTCCCAAGAGCTTGTTCAGCATCCTGGCCGTGACCGTGAACTGTCCGGAGTCACCCTCCGCCACCTTGCGGGCCAGCTTGCGGCAGACCGAGCCCAACTCCCGCTCCAGATTTCGCAACCCGGCCTCCCGGGTATATTCGCGGATCATTCTGCTGATAATCTGGTCGGAGATGACCACGTCATCTGGTTTCAGGCCGTTTTCTTTAATCTGCCTGGGCAGCAGGTAGCGTCTAGCAATCTTGATCTTCTCGGCCTCGGTGTATCCGGGGATGCGGATCACCTCCATCCGGTCCAGCAGGGCCGAGGGGATGGTGTCCAGGACGTTGGCCGTGCAGATGAACATGACCTTGGACAGGTCGAAGGGCACATTCAGATAGTGGTCGCTGAAGGTGAAGTTCTGTTCCGGGTCCAGGACTTCCAACAAAGCAGAAGACGGATCGCCACGAAAGTCCGTGCCAACCTTGTCCACCTCGTCCAGCATGATCACTGGATTGCGAGTCCCGGCCTGCTTGATACTTTGGATGATCCGGCCGGGCATGGAGCCGATGTAAGTCCGACGATGCCCACGAATTTCGGCCTCGTCCCGGATGCCGCCCAGGGACATGCGCACGAACTTACGGCCCAGGGAACTGGCGATGGACCGTCCCAGCGAGGTCTTGCCCACCCCGGGAGGCCCGACGAAGCACAGAATCGGCCCCTTCATGTCCGGATTGAGCTTGCGCACGCTCAGGTATTCCAAAATGCGGTCCTTGACCTTGTCCAATCCGTAGTGGTCGTCGTCCAGGACGGTCTTGGCCTTCTGGATGATCAACTGGTCCTTGGACAGTTTTTTCCAGGGCAGTTCCACGAGCCAGTCCAGATAAGTCCGGATCACCGTGGCTTCCGAGGATTCCGGATGCATGGACTCCAGCCGCTTGAGCTGTTTGTCCGCCTCCTTGCGCACCTCCTTGGGCAATCCGGCCTTTTTCAAGGCCGCACGCAGCTCCTCCAGGTCCTCCTCCCCTTCCCCGGAGTCGCCCAACTCCTTACGAATGGCCTTGAGCTGCTCACGCAGGAAAAATTCCCGCTGGGCCTTGTCCATGCCTTCCTTGGCCATGCTCTGAATCTTGGCCTGCATCTCCGCGACCTCGGCCTCCTTGATCAACTGTTTGTTGACCAGGGCCAAGCGCTGAACCGAATTCTCGCAAGCCAGGATTTCCTGGGCGTCTTCGACCTTCATCCGCAAATTGGAGGCAATCAAATCCGCCAACCGGCCAGGCTCCTCCACGCTGTTCAGCACGGCCAACACGTCCGGAGAGGCGATGCCGCGCAGGGAGAGAATCTTTTCACTCTGCTCCCTGGCCGTGCGGACCATGGCCTCCAGTTGCGGCGAGGGCTCGCGGACCTCATCCTCCTCGATGGGCTCGATCTCAACCATATGGAACGGTTCGTTTTGCACGTAACCGGTGATCCGGGCCCGGGTCACGCCCTGGACCAACACCTTCAAGCGCCCGTCGGGCATCTTGAGCATGCGCATGATCGTGGCCAGGGTGCCCACGGAGTGGACTTCCTCCGGCCCGGGATCGTCGGTCTTTTCTTCTTTCTGAGTGGAGATCAGGATGTGCCGATTGCTGTTCAGGGCCGCGTCCACCGCGTTGATGGACCGCTCCCGACCCACGAAAAGCGGCAAGATCATGTAATTGAAAACGACCACGTCCCGCACCGGCAAAAGCGGAACTTGCTTGGGCATCTCCTGCCCCGCATTGCCTCCGTCCCGATCTTCGGATTCGGAAACGGGCTCCACTTCAGACCCGTGCTTCACATGCGCTTCCTGCTCTTCGGAGTCGGCGACTACGTCCAATTGTTGTTTTTCGTTTTTCGTACTCATATTCGCAACATACTCCTAATGAAAAATCGTATCGTTACACTTAAATCCGACACAGCGCCACGCTGCCATCACCACGTCCATCATCAAGTCAATCTTCGGACGCCGTGCTCGTTACACCGTCGGGGCGATGTGAAAGCCTTCCAGGGTTGGTCCTTCATCCGGCACGGTCGAGACCGCGACATCGTCCACCCGGCTGAAGGAAGGTCCCTTCCAAAGCAATTTTTCCAGCTCCCGCAACGCCGTTTCATCGCCCTGGGCCAGGACCTCCACCTGTCCGTCCCGGAGATTGCGCACCCAGCCGCTGAGCCCCAAACGCTGGGCTTGGCTCCGGGTCCAACCTCGAAAATACACTCCCTGGACCCGTCCACTTACATGGGCATGCAAGATGTTCACTGGCTCGTCCTCGCCAGGCGGCTCACAGCAGCCCTTGGGCTTGAAAGCTGAGATAGTCGTGGTCCGTGACAACAATATGATCTAAAACACGAATGTCCATCTCCTGGGCCGCGCGCTGCATCTTTTTGGTCAATTCCTGATCCTGAACCGAAGGTTTGGGGTCTCCGCCGGGATGGTTGTGAACCAGGATCAGGCCGCTGGCTTGATGATGCAGGACCAGCCGCAGGATTTCCCGGGGATAGACCGGCGTCTGATCCACGGTGCCCTGGCTGACCCGTTGCCAGTGAACCAGCCGATTCTTGTTGTCCACCAGGGCCACCCAGAACTGTTCGGTTCGCTCCCGGCCAAGCCGGGCAATGGCGAAGTCCGCCACGATGCGGGGATGGCTGAAGACTTCCCGCTCCTGGACCAACCCCTCCTGCACCCGGCTCCAGAATTCCCGCCAGACGCTCAGCAACACGTTCACGCTAGGGCTCATCCCCGGGACGTCCGCCAAGTCTTCGGCAGAGGCGTGAAACACTCCACGCAGCGACCCGCACCGGGTCAGCAACGCCTTGGCCAGTTCCTTGGTATCCCGTCGGGGCAAGGCATAGCCCAACAGCATTTCCAGAACTTCGTAGTCCGCCAAACTCTGGGAATTCCGCGTAAGTCGTTCTTTTAGTCGTTTTCGATGTCCAAGGTAGTGTTTATCCATGGTATATAGGCATGAATGAAGTGTGTGGCAACAAAAAAAGGTCTCGTTGAACCAGAAAACGCCTCAAAAATGCAAAAAAACGGCAACAAAGCTGTCTCGTATCAGCAAAGTTCGAGAAAGCAAACTGGAGCTCTGGATTCACGGTTCACGGTTGATTGATGAGACTTCAAGCGTGATAGACGTTGACCGTCACCGTACTCCTGATCCTGCTCGTGCTCGTACTCGAAACGAGGCTAGAAACCTGGCGGGCAATGATCGACTACGATTACGAACACGAGTACGAGCACCGCTGCAAGCGGCTAAGACGGGCTCACCGCTGGTTCACCCGGCGCTAATATAACCGAGAAAAAGGAAGGGAAGTGGCGCAAAGGAATCAGAGGCTCGGCTCACGGGCGTGGGCCGGGGCGCTGGGCGAGACTGGAGACAAGAAATTCGAGGATTTGATCAGCCTGCTTGCGGCCGGATTTCAGGTCGGATTCGGCCTGGAAAACCAAGTCGATGACCCGGGCGATGCCCTGCTCGCCCAACTGTGCGGCCAGACGCTTCTTTTCGCCCTTGATGAAGGGAGGCAGGTTGACGGCGCTGTCTTCGCCAGCGTTGAGCATCCAGAGAATGCGCATCTCCCGTTGCAGCAGGCCCAGCACGGGCATCAGCATTCCCGAGTTACTGGCTTCCCGGTCCAGTAGCACGGTTTGCCAGACATCCAGATTGGCCGAGGACTGGAGCATCCCGCGCAGAAAGGCGAAGTTATCCAGGGAGGTCGGTTCGCCGAACAGTCCCATGTCCGATGGTTCCACCCGCCGCCGCTCGCCCAGGGCCAACTCCAGTTTTTGCAGCTCATTGCCGAACCGGGCTCCGTCCAGCGGCAACAATCCGACCAGAGTCTCCTCCACGGACGGCGCGAACTCGACCCCGAGCCGTTTAGCCCAGGCCTTCAGTTCGGTGCGCAGGGCCTGGGGCGTTATGCCCGGAGACTCCCAGATCCATTGCCTTTTTCGGGCCGCCTTGAAAAAAGGCTGTTTCTCCAGAACCGTCGGCACGGCCGGAGCCTTACCCTTCCATTCCCCTTCCAAGCAGAAAAATATCCACAAGTCCTGCTTGCCCTTGCGCAAAAGCTGGTCCAGGTCGGACCAGACCTTGACCGTCAAAGCGTTGGCCCGCCGCAGCACCACTATTCTGCCCTGCCCCAACAAGCTCATCAGCCCCGGCATGGCCAGGGAAGTCCAGAACCCGGACTCCAAGGGCTCGTCCGCCCAATACATGGTCCGGCTCCACCCTTCGCACCCGGCGGCCCGCACTCTCCGCTGGATTTCCCTCTGGATCATCCAGGGATCCGGACTGACGCAAAAGAAAAAAGGGGGGTTGGACGGCATGACGTGAAATAAAATCAGGACGATAATTCGATTTTTTAGAATCGCCGGTCGTTTTGGTCACGCCGCAACGGCTTCAAAGGCAAAATTGAATCGATAGCGGATCAATTGGACAGTGCCGATTGCTCGCGCGGCATAAACGACCCGTGGGTGGAACTCCCCGGCGATCAATATGCCTCGAACGGGTTGTCCTTCTGAATCCACCGTTCCCATGTACGACAACAGCTGCGTCAAGGCCTCGGGCTTGGCGGTTCCGGCTTTCAATTCGATAACGACGACTGTTCCGGACTTGTCTTTCGCGAGAATATCTATGCGACCAGCGTCCGTCTGGTGTTCTTTCCCGTCATCCGCGATTTCCAGTCCGCGTTCCAACTGCTGGATATTCGCTCTCAAGGCGATCTGCAGATCCCGCTCCAACCCGAAGGACGCCTCAACCGCGTCGATGATGTCTTCCGTTTTCGATTCCGAAACGGAAGAAGCCATCTTGTCGTACGTCCCCATGGTATAATGGGCTTTGATCGACCTGACGACGTTCGGAGGAACTCCCAATTGAGACGCTATCTGCTCTCGTTCAAGAACCCCTTCGCGAAGCAGGGAGATGATCGCCGATTTTTGATCTTCGGTTATGGACGACATGCCTTGCGCCTCTCTGCAAGCCGCGTCGTCACTTATTTCTTCGTGACGATGCTCAGCAGTTTGCCGGGGACGAAGACCATTTTGGCCACTTCGCGACCGGCCAGGTGTTTCTGGATGTTCTCGTTGGCCAGGGCTTGGGGTTGGACGTCTTCGGCCGCGGCGTCGGCGGGCACGGTGAGCTTGGAGCGGACCTTACCGTCCACCTGGACCACGATGGTCACTTCGTCCCGGACCAGGGCCTGAGGATCGTGGGTCGGCCAGGATTGGCCGGAGAGCAGGTCCGCGTGCCCGATACGCTGCCAGAGTTCCTCGCACAAATGCGGCGTGACCGGCGAGAGCACGGCCAGGGTGGAAGCCACGGCCGAGGACAGCACGCGCCGCCCCGACTCTGTTTTCCGCAGCACGTCCCTGGTCTGGTACAGGGTATTCACCAGTTCCATGACCGCGGCGATGGCCGTGTTGAACTGAAACCGATCCGCGATGTCCCCGGCCACCTTGACCACGGTGGCGTGTTCCTTGCGGCGCAGGGTCGCGGCCTCGGGCGCTCCCGCGGCCTGGACGTCCTCGTCGGTGGCCGAGCAGGGCATTGCGGCCAGGAGGTCCCCTTCCAAGTCCATCACCAGCCGCCACAGCCGATGGGTGAACCGCTGGGCGCCCTCGATACCGGAGTCGCTCCAGTCCAGGTCGCGTTCCGCCGGAGCGGCGAACAGCAGGAACAGACGCACCGCGTCCGCGCCGTAGCGCGCGGTCATCTCGTCCGGAGAAACCACGTTGCCCTTGCTCTTGCTCATCTTGGCCCCGTCCTTGAGCACCATGCCCTGGGCCAGGAGCGCCTTGAACGGCTCGTCCATCTGGATATAGCCCAAATCTCGCAGGGCCTTGACCCAAAACCGGGCATAAAGCAGGTGCAGGATGGCATGCTCCACCCCGCCGATGTACTGGTCCACCGGGCACCAGTAGGCCAAGTCCTCGGCGCGAAAGGCCTGGCCATGCTCCCAGGGCGCGGTGTAACGCAGAAAATACCAGGAACTCTCGACGAAGGTATCCATAGTGTCCGTTTCCCGCCGGGCCGGACCGCTGCATAGGGGACAAACCGTGTTCACGAAGTCTACGGCGTCGGGCAGGGGGGAACGCCCATCCGTACGGATCTGCAAGTCCAGGGGCAATTCCACGGGCAGGTTTTCCTCCCGTTCAGGAACCACGCCGCAAGCGTCGCAATACATCACCGGAATGGGCGCGCCCCAGTAGCGCTGTCGACTGATGTTCCAGTCCCGCAGGCGGTAATTCACGGCCCGCTTGCCCATCTTGTCGCGCTCCAGGCGTTCGGCAATGGCGACCTTGGCCTGTTCGTTATCCAGGCCGGTAAACTCACCGGAGTTGATCAGCGTCCCGGGCTCGGGTCGGGCTACGTCCATGGCCGCGCCGTCCGGGGAGGACTCGCCCTGGGGCAGGATCACCGACAGGACCTCCAGGCCGTACTTGCGAGCGAATTCGAAGTCGCGCTGGTCATGAGCCGGGACGGCCATCACCGCGCCGGTGCCGTAGCCCATTAGCACGAAGTTGGCCACCCAGATAGGCATGCGTTGCCCGGTGAAGGGGTTCAGGCAATACCTACCGGTGAACACGCCCTCTTTTTCCAGATCCTCGCCCCCCCGGACCAGCTTGTCCATGTTCCGGACTCGCTCACAAAACGCGCGAACCTCGACCTCTTGCGGCGTCCCGGCGATCAGCCCTTCCACCAGCGGATGCTCCGCGGCCAGACTCATGAACGTGGCCCCGAACACCGTGTCCTGCCGGGTAGTGAACACCCGGACCGAGTCAGTTCCGTCCGCGACGGCCCGCTCCAGAGGAAAAACAATTTCCGCGCCGATGGACTTGCCGATCCAGTTGCGCTGCATGCTCACCACGCGCTCCGGCCACCCGCCCTCCAGCTCGTCCAGGTCTTGCAGCAACTCCTCTGCATAGTCCGTGATCCGCAAAAACCACTGGGTCAGTTCCTTCTGGACCACCTGGGTGTCGCAGCGCCAGCACAGGCCGTCCTCCACCTGTTCGTTGGCCAACACCGTGTTACATGAGTCGCACCAGTTCTGGGACGCCTTGTGTCGATAGGCCAGCCCCTTTTCCAGAAACTTGAGAAAAAACAGCTGCTCCCAGCGATAGTAATCCGGCAGGCAGGTGGTCACCTCTCGCCGCCAGTCCAGGGAATAGCCCATGCGTTGCAGTTGGACGCGCATGGTGTCGATGTTCTCCATGGTCCACTTGGCCGGATGCACTCCGTGCTTGATGGCCGCGTTTTCCGCGGGCAGGCCGAAGGCGTCCCAACCCATGGGATGCAGAACATTGAACCCCTGCATTCGCTTCAAGCGGGCCACGGCATCGCCGATGGAATAGACCCGTGCGTGGCCGATATGAATCCGCCCCGAAGGATAGGGGAACATTTCCAGCACGTAATATTTGGGACGAGCAGCATCGCATTCCGAATGAAACACACCCCGCTCTTCCCAGATGCGCTGCCATTTAACTTCCACCGTTTGCGGATCGTACCGTTCCGTCACCTTGTCCATCTCCATCTCCCGTCGCCCAGGGTAATTTGGTTCCCGAAAAAATGCCTAAAAAATCAAGGACATTTTTACATTAATGACGAAATCGTAATCGGAATCGAAAGAAACCCTTTGATCATAATGCACCATCGTAATTTCTCAGCATTGATTTCGACTTCGATTTTGACTTGGTTCCGTTACATGCGAGCAAGAGAGCAAATCCGCCCTACCTGTCGTCGTGAATTTCCTGTGTGTCGAATATAACCGCTGAAAACATTGTGCTCTCGCCCAAATCCTTACTGCTGTCCGGACGAGGCCCCGTCCAGGTCATGTTCAGTCGCGAACCGAACGTGCGTGAAACGGGCCTCCCAGTGGCGCACCGCCTGATAAATCAGCCGACGATGCTCGCCCACGATCAGATATACCACGATGTCGTTCCGCGAGTCCGCCGGATAGACGCTCCAGAACGGTTCTCCCCAGAGCAGCAAGGCGCGATCCGCCGGCAGGCCCATGGTTCGTTCCAAGGACTCCACGTCCAGACACCAGGGGTTCCAGGCCAAGACATGCAACTGCGACGCCATGCGCCGAGTCCAGGTTTCGATGGTTATCCGGTCCGGGACATACCAGGTCAGGAGCCAGCGGGTCCGTCCGAGATGATCGGGAGCGATTTCGACGCCGGCTGGCGTGAACGTGGCTGAGGACGCATCGCCGGGCAGGACGCGGACATGGCGAACATGGTCGGGACAGCGATCAGAACTGCTTACGAATCCCAAACTCACCATGGCTCACCGCCCTGGCCACTGCGTCGAGGATGCCATTCACGAAGGGAAAGGAATAGTCGTCCGCGAACTCCTTGCTCAGCTCCACGGCCTCGTTGATGCTCACCCGCAACGGGATATCCTGCTCGTACAACAATTCGTAAACGCCCAGACGGAGAATGCTCAGCTCAGCCTTGGCGATCCGCTCGAGCTTCCAATGCTTGGAAAAACGCCGGATCACCGCGTCGATCTCGTCCAGCCGACCAAAAACGCCGGTCACCAAACCCAGACCGAATTCCTGGTCCTCCGGAAGCGGCGTTTGCGAGACCATCTCCCTGGATGATCCAGCCTCGGCCTTTCCGGCCTCGCCCGGTCCGCTTCCTTCATCCGACAAGTCGTCCTCAGGCAAGGCCAAAAACGCCCGCCGGACCTGGTCCGCACTTTCGAATTTTTGAAAACTCAGGACAAAGACGCACTGCAAGGCCCGCCTGCGGGCCGTTCGTCGGTGTACCTTCGGGGTTTCCATGGTTTCTCGTAGGTCCTTTGTCACAGGTCGAAAAATCAGACCTGCTCCAGGACGCGAATCATTTCCAGGGCCGCGGCCGCGGCGTCCACGCCCTTGTTTCCGGCCTTGCTGCCGGCCCGCTCCACGGCCTGCTCCAGAGTGTCCGTGGTCAGGACGCCGAAGCCCACGGGAATCCCGGTGTCCAGCATCACCTGGGCCAGCCCCTTGGAGACCTCGGCCGAGACGTAGTCAAAGTGCGGGGTGGCTCCGCGAATCACCGCGCCCAGGCAGACGACGCCGTGAAAGCGTTTCGTCTCCGCCAGCCGCTTGGCCGCCAGGGGCATTTCATAGGCCCCGGGAATCCGGACCAGCGTCAAGTCGGTTTTGACCGCGCCGTGCCGTACCAGATAGTCCACGGCCCCTCCCACGAGGCGGTCCACGATGAAATCGTTGAACCGGCTGGCCAGAATCGCGAAGCGCAGCCCGGTGGCGTCCAGGCGGCCTTCAATGGTTTCAAGATGATGCATGGGCCTTCTCCTTGTCTGCTTTAAAATCCAGCATATGTCCCATTTTTTCCTTCTTGGTCAGCAGATACTGCAAGTTCTGCTCACAGGCCTGAACCTCCACCGGAACCCGGCCGGCCACTTCCAGGCCGTAGCCCTCCAGGCCAACGATCTTTTTGGGATTGTTGGTCATCAGCCGCATCTTGCTCACGCCCAGATCCACGAGAATCTGCGCGCCGACCCCGTAGTCTCGAAGGTCCGGGGCAAAGCCCAGGTCCACGTTGGCCTCCACCGTGTCCCGGCCGCTGTCCTGGAGGCAGTAGGCCTTGATTTTATTGGCCAGACCGATGCCGCGGCCTTCCTGACGCATGTACAGGATCACTCCGTTGCCTTCCTCGGCGATGATCCGCATGGCTGCCTGAAGCTGGGGCCCGCAATCGCAGCGCAGGGAGCCGAAGACGTCCCCGGTCAGGCATTGGCTGTGCACCCGGACCAGGACCGGCTCCTCCGGGTTGATCTCGCCCTTGACCAGGGCCAAGTGCACACTGCTGTCCAAATCGCTTTCGTAGGCAATAACTCGAAAATCCCCTCCGTTGCAGGTGGGCAGGTTGGCTTCGCCCACCCGACGCACGGACAGGGCGTCATGCTTCATCCGAAAGCGGATCAGGTCGGCGATGGAGGCGATTTTCATGTCGTGCTTGGCCGCAAATTCTTCCAGGTCGGGCATTCGGGCCATGTTCCCGTCGTCGCGCATGATTTCGCAAATCACCGCCGCAGATTTCATGTCGGCCAGACGGGCCAAATCCACGCTGCCTTCGGTCTGTCCGGCCCGGACCAGCACCCCGCCCTTCTTGGCCCGCAATGGGAAGACGTGTCCCGGGGAGACAATGTCCTCGGCCTTGGCGTCGTCGGCAACGGCGGTCAGGATGGTGGTGGCCCGGTCATAGGCTGAAATCCCCGTGGACACGCCGGAACGGGCCTCAATGGACACGGTGAAGGCCGTGCCGAACCGCGACTCGTTCCGGGTGGCCATCATGGGTAAATCCAGCTTTTCCACCAACTCCGGCTCCATGGCCAGACAGATCAATCCCCTGCCGTGAATGGCCATGAAATTGATGATCTCCGGAGTCACGCTCTGGGCCGCGATGGTCAGGTCGCCCTCGTTCTCCCTGTTTTCGTCGTCCACCAGGATGATCATCCGCCCCTGGCGGATGTCCTCAATGGCTTCTTCGATGCTGCACAGTCCCATATTTGTTCCTCTTTCCTTCGCTGACCGTTAAAAGCCATGCTCGCGCAAAAACGCCTCGCTGATCCCGCCGCCTCCGACCACAGACGTCCCCGAGGGACGCTGTTCGGCTGGACTCGACGACGTTCCGGTCCAAGGGCCCAGCATGCGCTGCACGTATTTGCCGATCAGATCGGTTTCCATGTTTACGTCCCGGCCCGGCCGCCATTCGGAAATGGTCGTGTTTTGCCAGGTCTCCGGGATGATGTTCACTTCCAGAAATCCTTCGCCGCACTGGTTAACCGTCAGGCTGATCCCGTCCAGGGTCACCGAGCCCTTGGTCACCACCAGAGGTGAAAACTCCCCGGGATAAAGCAACCGAAACCAGCGGGACTGTCCCACTTGGGTAGTTTCTCCGATCCGGGCCAGACAGTCGACATGGCCGCTGACCAAGTGTCCGCCCAGCCGGTCGCCCAGGGCCAGGGCCCGTTCCAGGTTGACGCGCATCCCGGTTCGCAGGTTACTCAGGTTCGTCAGCCGCAGGGTCTCGGCCGAGGCGAACACGGAAAACCGGTCCGGGGCGAACGTCTCGACGGTCAGGCAGACGCCGTTGACCGCGATGCTCTCTCCGCGAACGTAGTCCCGGATCGGGGCCTCCGGCCTAATCTCCAGGCGGGTTTCCCGGTTGCCGCTTCCTTCGCCTTGGCGACCCGTGACGCTCAGGACCTTGCCCGGTCCCTGAATCAGGCCGGTGAACATTCGCTTCTGCCTCCCGGAACGTCATTGTCATGGGGCGGCGTCGGCTCCGGACGCAATCCCAGCATAAGGTCCCCATCGAGCTCCCGGACCCAGCTGGTCCGCCAGGACCAGGCATCGGCCATTCGTGGAACCTCGGCTCCGGACAGCAAGGGCACGGCACGGACATCGCCCAGAGTCTTGGATGCCAGAAACAGCCACCACTCGCCCACCAGCCCAGCGGCGATCACATGCTGGGCCAATCCGCCCCCGCCCTCGCACAACACGTCCATCACGCCAAGCTCGGAGCGCAGCCGTGTCAGACAGGCCTCCAGGTCGACATGGTCACCGCTTCCGGCCCCCCATACACGAACTCCAAGGGCGCACAGCCGTTCAGCCGCCGGGCTTTGCGACGCGGCCTCGGTGGTCCAGAAAATGGTTTCTCCTGGGCGCTCACGCAACAGATAAAAATTTGCAGCAGGATCAGGCAATTTGGAACCCACTACGATGGCCAAGGGTTGGGTTCGCTGGTTCGTCACCTGGTCCGGCGGTCGGTCGGCTTCGGAGAGACGACAGGTCAGCCGGGGATCATCCGCCCGGAAGGTGCCCGCCCCGACCATCACGGCCCCGACCCGACTCCGCAGAGCGTGGACCTTTTCCCGGGATTGGGCGTTGCTGATCCACTGGGAATCTCCGGAACGAGTGGCGATCCGACCGTCCAGGGTGCAGGCCAGCTTGAGATACAGGTAGGGAAGCGGAGAGTCGATCCAGGTCCGGAAGTCCGCGATCAGGTCCCGACAGTCCTGTTCGGCCACCCCGGCGACAACTTGAACGCCGCTGTCCCGCAAATGGGCGATGCCGCCCCCAATCACCCTTGGATTGGGGTCAGCCGTTCCTACCACGACCCGCCTGATGCCAGCTTGGAGAATGGCCTGGGTGCAGGGAGGAGTGCGCCCGGTATGATTGCAGGGCTCCAAGGTCACCCACAGGATGCACTCCTTCGGATCGATCCCTTGCAGTGCGGCGTCTTGCAAGACCTCCACTTCGGCATGGGGCAGCCCCGGTCCGCGGTGATGCCCCTGGGCCACGATCCGGCCGTCTCGGGTCAGCACCGCGCCGACGCACGGATTGGGAGCAGTCCGGCCCTTGCCCTGCTCGGCCAGGGCCACGGCCTGGAGCATGATCTTCTCGGCGTCGTCAGGAAGAGCAAAGCTGTTCAAAGCGCACTCCTGCCTCGCGCAGCATGTTCACGGCCAGATCGTCGGGGTACCCCTGTTCGAAAAAGATCGCCTCCACTCCGCAGTTGATCAACATTTTCGTGCAGATCAGACACGGCTGAGTGGTGCAGTAAATCTGCGCGCCTTCCAGTCGAACCCCGTGGGTGGCGGCCTGGATGATCACGTTCTGCTCGGCGTGCAGCCCCCGGCACAGCTCATGTCGCTGACCCGACGGAATCCCCATCTGTTCCCGCAGGCAACCGATGTCCAGGCAATGTTCCAGCCCGGCCGGAGCGCCGTTGTATCCCGTGGCCAGGATCCGTTTGCCCTGGACGGCCAACGCCCCGACCTTGCGCCGCAGACAGGTGGACCGTTCAGCCACCAGTTTGGCGATACCCATGAAGTATTCCGGCCACGGCAGTCGCATCAGGTAGAGTTTCCCTTGAATTTCCAAAAGATAAAGACAATAGTCAAAAAAATAGGGCGTTGACTGCCTTAATTTACCGTTTTTGCCCTGCCTGCGCTTTACGCTCCGCGAGAGTGGGCCGGAGGCATGTCAAAATGGTGGGACAGGCATCTTGCCTGTCCGTGCAGGCAGGATGCCTGCACCACCCACATACCCCTTAACTCCCGATTTACCCCGCGAACAGCGGGAACTGGGACGCGAAGGCCTGTACCTCGGCCTCGATCCGCTGCAGTTCCGTGTCGTTGTCACGCTGCTCCAGGGCCTCCACGATCCACTCCACGACGCGGTCCATGTGTTCTTCGGTCATGCCCCGTGTGGTCAGGGCCGGAGTGCCCAGGCGAATCCCGGAGGTCACGAACGGAGAGCGGGTCTCGAAGGGGACCGTGTTCTTGTTCACCGTAATCCCGGCCTTGTCCAGAGCGATCTCGGCATCCTTGCCCGTGATGTCCTTGTTGGTCAGGTCCACGAGCATCAGATGGTTGTCCGTCCCCCCGGAAACCAGAGCGAATCCGGCGTCGGTCAGGGCCTTGGCCATGGCCTGGGCGTTCTTGATCACCTGTTGCTGATACGTGGCGAACTCGGGGCGCAGGGCTTCGCCGAAGGCCACGGCCTTGGAGGCGATCACGTGCATCAACGGACCGCCCTGAATTCCAGGAAAAATTTGGGAGTTCAAGAGCTTGCCGAACTCGTCGGTGGACAGGATCATCCCGCCGCGCGGCCCGCGCAAGGTCTTATGCGTGGTTGTGGTGATGAAATGCGCGCTGCCCACGGGCGAAGGATGCAGATCCGCGGCGATCAGCCCGGCGATGTGCGCCATGTCCACCATCAGCTTGGCTCCGACCTCATCGGCGATTTCCCGGAATTTTGGAAAATCGATCACCCGGGAATAGGCGCTGGCCCCGGCCACGATAACCTTTGGCCGGTGCTCCCGAGCCATGCTCCGGACCTGGTCGTAATCAATGGTCCCGGTTTCCTTGCTCACGCCGTAGAAAACCACCTTGTACAACTTGCCGGAAAAGTTCACCGGGCTGCCGTGGGTCAGGTGCCCGCCATGGGACAGGTCCATGCCCAGAATCACGTCCCCGGGCTGCAACACCCCGAAGTAGACCGCCATGTTGGCCTGCGAGCCGGAATGAGGTTGAACGTTGGCGTATTCGGCCTTGAATAATTGCTTGGCCCGCTCCTGAGCCAGAGTCTCGGCCATGTCCACGTATTCGCAGCCGCCGTAATAGCGCTTGCCCGGATAGCCCTCGGCGTACTTGTGGGTCAGCACGCTGCCCATGGTCATGCGCACGGCCGGCGAGGTGAAATTTTCCGAGGCGATCAGTTCCAGCTTGTGTAGTTGTCGCAGTTCTTCCAGACGCACGGCTTCGGCGATTTCTGGGTCGTGGCGGCGAAGTTCGTCAAGGTTCATGGCAGTTCTCCGGGGATTGAATTAGCGATGGCGTACCCCGGCTTCACGGGAAGCCGGAAGAATGCGCGAACGAAGAGGCCGGACGGCGGCGGGCAGGGATACGAATCGAATCCGGCCACCCGCCGCTTCGACTAACCGTCCCAGCGTTTGTATAGGATAGTGGCGTTGGTACCGCCGAAACCGAAGGAATTGCAAAGCACGTATCGGACATCGGCCTTCCTGGAGCCGTCGGTGACGTAGTCCAGATCGCATTCCGGATCCGGCTCGACCATGTTGATGGTCCCGGGAATCATGCCGTGAAGCAGGGTCAGGACCGAAAAAACGCTCTCCACCCCGCCAGCCGCGCCGAGCAGGTGGCCGATCATGGACTTGTTGCCGGTGATGGCGATGGAGGCGGCATGCTTGCCGAAAACTCTCTTGATGGCCCGGGTCTCGGTGATGTCGTTAAGCTTGGTGGAGGTACCGTGGGCGTTGATGTGGTCCACCTCCTCCGGAGAGATCCCGGCTTCGTCCAGGGCGGCCCGCATGGCCAGGGACATGCCGGAGCCGTCCTCGTCCGGGGCGGTGATATGAAAGGCGTCGCCCGAAGCTCCGTAGCCCACCACCTCGGCCAGAATATTCGCCCCTCGGGCCTGGGCGTGCTCCAGGGTTTCCAGGAGCAGCAGGCCGCAGCCTTCGCCCATGACGAATCCGTCCCGACTGTTCTCAAAAGGCCTTGAGGCCAGTTGCGGTTCGTCGTTGCGGGTGGACAGAGCCTTGAGGGCGTTGAACCCGGCCATGGCCAAGGGCGTCAGGCAGGCCTCGGTTCCGCCGCAAATGGCCGCATCCGCCCGGCCCAGGAGCAGTTCGGAAAAAGCCGTGCCGATGGAGTGCAGCCCCGAGGCGCAGGCCGAAGTGGTGACCAGATTGTTGCCTTTGGCCCCGGTAAAGATGGACACCTGCCCGGAAGCCATGTTGGCGATCAGGGATGGAATGAAAAACGGGGAAATTTTCCGCGGCCCGCTTTTGAGCAGGGTGGCCTGGGAACGCTCCAGGGCGTCCAGCCCGCCGATGCCGCATCCGATGATCGCGGCGGTTCGATGCGCTCGCTCAGCGGGGATCGTCCAGTCGGCGTCCTCCAGGAGCATCTTGGCGGCGGCCACGGCAAACTGCGCGAACAGTTCCATCCGTCGGGTCTGTTTGGCCGGCATGTATTTCTCCGGATCAAACCCCTTGACCTCTCCAGCTATCTTGGTTGCGTGATCCTTGGCGTCGAAGCGGGTCAACGGGGCGATGCCCGACTCCCCCTTGATCAACCGTTCCCAACTGGTCCGTGCGTCCACGCCTAAGGGTGTGACCGCCGAAATACCGGTGACGACTACTCTTTTTCTGGACATGCTTCCACCTTGACTTGTCCGGCTGACGGGAAAAAAACGAGCGCCCCGTGATCGTGCCGAAGCGGATCACAAGACGCCCGAAACACCTAGCGGCTGCCTCGGAGAACCGGATCAGGCGACCTTGGACTGAATATAGGCCAACGCGTCCTTGACCTTGGTCATTTTCTGAGCGTCTTCATCATCGATTTCAACGCCGAACTCCTCTTCCATGGCCATGATCAATTCAGTCAGATCCAGGGAGTCAGCGCCCAGGTCGTCGACAAAGGCCGCATCCGGAGTCACTTGGTCGGCGGAAACACCGAGCTGATCGATAATAATTTTTTTGACCTTTTCTTCCATTGACATGATTGTTCTCCTTCCAGCTGAAAAAAGTAAGTGGTTTGTTTGCTTCTTCCGCACCGTACAGCGGAATACGGTCCATGACGAACGTCGTCCTCTACATGTACATGCCGCCCGTCACGCCGATCACTTGGCCGGTGATGTACCCGGCACTCTCGGACGCCAAAAAAGCGACGGAGTCGGCGATCTCTTCGGCTTGGCCGAAGCGACGCATGGGTATCCGTTCCATGTAGACGTTTTGAATCTCTTCGGACAAGCCCGAGGTCATGTCCGTGTCGATGAATCCCGGAGCAACAGCGTTGACCGTGATCCCCCGCGAGGCCAATTCCTGGGCAGCGGACTTGGTCAGCCCGATCAGCCCGGCCTTGGATGCCGCGTAGTTGGCCTGCCCGGCGTTGCCCATTTGGCCGACAACCGACGAGATGTTGATGATCCGCCCATAGCGCTGACGAATCATGAGCTTGGCCGCTTCCTGGAGGCAGACGAAGCTTCCGGTCAGGTTGACGCGCAGGACCGCTTCCCAGTCCGCCGGTTTCATCCGGATGATCAGGTTGTCCTTGGTCATTCCGGCGTTGTTCACCAGCACCTCCAGACGAACCTTGTCCTTGACGTGCTCCTGAAAAAAGGCGGAAACCGCCTGGGCGTCCCCAACGTCCAACCGAAACGCCTTGGCCTTGCCGCCGCGGGATTCGATGGCCGCCTGAACGGCCTCGGCCAGTTCCGGCTTGCTGACATAGGTCAGGTAGACCTGATATCCGTCCTGGGCCAGCCGCAAAGCCGCGGCCCGGCCAATCCCCCTGGAAGCCCCGGTGACCAGGGCGGTCTTGATCAATTCGCTCATGTCGTCAGTCCCGTCGTCTTGATAATCGATTCAGTATTGCAACAATGCCGCGGCCCAGTTCAATCCGCCGCCGAAGGCCGTCAACATAACTTTGCTTCCCGGGGGAATCAATGCCTTTTCTTGAGCTTCGGCCAGGGCGAGGGGAATGGAGGCCGCGGAGGTGTTGCCGTATTTTTCGATGTTCACGAACACCTTGTCCATGGGAACGTCCAGTCGGCCGGCAAGGGATTCGATGATCCTGATGTTGGCCTGATGCGGAACGACAAGGTCGATGTCCGAAGGGGTCAAACCGTTCTTTTCCAGTATCTGTTGACAGATGGCGGCCATGGAACGCACGGCGTGCTTGAAGATCTCCCGGCCCTGCATCTGAACGAAAAAATCCTCGGACACGGTCTGGCCGAGCTTCATCGGAGTCGCCGACCCGCCGCCGCGAACCACCAGTAAATCACTGAACGACCCATCGCCGTCCAAGAGCACGTCCAGCACTTCCGCGCTGCCCTGGGAAGGCTTGCCCGTGACCACCGCGGCCCCGGCTCCGTCGCCGAACAGAACGCAGGTTCCGCGATCCTCCCAGTTCAGGCGCGAAGAAATCACTTCGCTGCCGACAACGAGGACCATGGCCTCGGGATACAAAGCGACAAAAGCTCGTGCGGTCTCCAAAGCGAAGAGGAAACCGGAGCAGGCCGCCGAGACGTCCATGGCCATGCCCCGGGGAATGCCCAGCTTTTCACGCAGGATGTAGGCCGTGGAGGGAATGTAGGCGTCTGGAGAAAAGGTGGCCACCAGGACGTGGGTCACGTCCGTCGCGGCAACTTTGGCGTCCTCCAGCGCTCGTTTGGCGGCTTCGACGCCCAGCATGGAACAGGATTGTCCGGGCTCGGCGATCCGTCGCTCCCTGATTCCCGTCCGGCTGACGATCCATTCATCGTTGGTGTCCACGAAGCGTTGCAGGTCGATGTTGGTCACCACCCGCTCAGGAGCAAAGGCCCCGGTTCCGATAATATGTGCCGACATAGTCACGACCGCGCGCTGATGCGCGAAAAAAGTGAAAGGTAAGAAGACACAGGGAGAGTGACCGCGCGCTGAAACCTTCCGGAAGGATATGCAAAGGGCCTCAACTGACCACGCCGGGAGCTTCCTGCCCGAACTCACGTTCCGAGCCTTGATGCACCGTTAAACCCTGGGCTGGCGACTGTTCCGAGGCCTGATCGGCGACCCGACTCAAAAGGCCTTGCCCATTGTTCGACGACGGGGTTGTTCCAGTCCGACTGAGCTGAACGATATCCCGATTCTTGGCCAGTTCTTGCGCCAAATGGTCGTTGGAACGATTCCGCACGAAGGTCGCGGCCATGTGGATCGCGCTGCTCAAGGCCTTGGCGTTGGAGGCACCGTGACAGACGATTCCAATGCCCTTCAGACCCAACAGAGGTGCACCACCGTACTCGGCGTAGTCGATGCGCCGGGAAAAACGCCGCAGGGCCCCCTTGGCGAACAGGCACCCGCATTTGGACCAAAAACCGGCCAAGAGTTCCCGCTTCAGCAACCGGCCCAGAGAAACGGCCAAGCCTTCGCTCAACTTCAGGACCACGTTGCCCACGAACCCGTCGCAGACCACCACGTCCACGTCTCCGGTGAACACATCCCGGCCCTCGACGTTGCCCTTGAAGTTCAGGGAAGATTTGCGCAGCAGATCAAAGGCCAGCTTGACTTGGGAATTACCCTTGCCCTCTTCCTCGCCGATGCTCATCAGGCCGACCCGGGGCTTAGGCACCCCCAGCACGGACCTAGCCAGAACATCGGCCATCAAGGCGAACTGCAAGAGGTTGTGCGGCTTGCAGTCCACGTTGGCGCCCACGTCGATGAGCACCATGGGTTTTTTTTCCGTAGGCAGTATCCCGGCCAAAGCCGGGCGGTCGATGCCGTCGATCCTGCCGAGGATGAACATGCCGCAAGCCAGGGTTGCTCCGGAATTGCCGGCGCTGACCACGCCGTCGGCCCGTCCTTCCTTGACCAGTCGAAATGCGACCTGCACCGAACTGTTCTTTTTTCGGCGCAGGGCGTCCGAAGGCTTGTCCTGCATCTCGATGACCTGTTCGGCATGCACTACCTCCACGTCGGCGTCCGTCGCCTTCGCGGTGGCCAACTCCGCTCGGATATCCGGCTCACGACCCACCAGGATCACCCTGATGTCTTGCGTACGCAACGCATCCAGCGCACCGCGGATCACGACCGAGGGGCCAAAATCGCCCCCCATGGCGTCCACGGCGATGCAGGGCTTATTTTGCGACATCCGGCTCTTGGACGGCGATACGTTTCACACCTTTGTAGGTGCCGCAAGCGGAACATATCCGATGGGATCGCTTCAACTCGCCGCACTCGCAATAAATGGGATTAGGAATGGAGACGGCGTCGTGGGACCGACGCATGCCACGTTTGGAACGAGAAGTTTTCTTCTTGGGAAGTGCCATTGAGGGTGTCCTTAAGGAATGAATTAGTGGGTTATACGTTGCAATTTACTGGGTTTACGAGAGCTTCATAGAGTGGAACGCGGCCAGGCGGGGGTCGCTCCCGGAGGCGGCGCACCGACATTCGTCAAGATTCTTGTTCGCCCCGCATTCGGCGCACATCCCGCGACACAAAACCGTACACAACGGCTTCTCCGGCAGGGCCAACTGGAACTGCTCCCAAAGGAATCCGGCCACGTCCAGGTAGTGCAAGCCATCTTTGGCCACCACCCACCAAACATCGCTTGGGGCATCGTTTCGGGAGTCGCCGCCGGGATAGGCCTCGAATTCGTGAAACTCGGCCGTCACGGGATAGGTGAATTCCTCGACGCATCGATCACAAGACAGAACCAGTGAACCGCGCAGCGTTCCCTCCACCGTGCAGCCGTCCGCGTGCGGGACGACGCGGATCACCGCTGAAAACGGTTCCGCGATGCGATACGGCAGATGAAACTCCGCGATGGGGTCGGCCCAAATGCGCTGTTCATCAAAAGAAAACTCCCGGCCGTCGCCCGGGAGATTTGTGGTCTCGACAAGCAGTTCAATCATCTCTCTCTCCCAAAAGGGGCTTCGTATCTCTTCCCTGGTCCGTATGTCAAGAAATCTCTTGCCAAAGAAACCAAGTCCGGCTAATACGTTCGATTCCGTTTTTGCGAATGCGCGGCATGCTCCCCTGGCTCCTCTGCACGCACCAAGGGAGCGGCCCACCGAACGCTTTATGAAAGAGAAGAACGACTGGAATGGAAGCTGCGGCACCGCATGTCGCCCTTCCTTCGATTCAACGTCCATCATGCGCTTCAGCTCCGCACCAAAGCACATGGAGACGAGCACATGTCAACCTTTTGAGGAGTACAAACATGTCCAAAGTATGCGACATCTGCGGGAAACGCCCCCACACCGGAAACACCGTCAGCCACGCCAACAACAAAACCAAGCGGCGCTTCCTGCCCAACCTGCAACAGGTCCGGGCGCAACTGCCCAGCGGCGAAACCCGTCGCTTGAAGGTCTGCACCCGGTGCATCCGCTCCGATGCAGTAATCAAGCCCGTTGCGCGACAAGCAGCCGAAGCGTAATCTTATCGACGAATACCGCGACGAAAAAGGGCGACCCGAGGGTCGCCCTTTTTCGTCGCGTATCGTTTCTCTAGGGCCGCGTCTCCGGCCTGATTACGAACCAACTCCCTCTCGCTCCGCCCCGGCCAGTCTCCGCAGTACGCGGTCCTTCCCCAGGACTTCCATGATTTCATAAATCCCCGGACTTTTTGTCTTTCCGGTCAGCGCCACCCGCAAGGGCTGGGCCAATACCTTGAACGCCACGCCCCGGTCTTCAAGATAGTTCTTGAACAGCGCCTCAAGTTCCTGCTGCCCGAAGCTCAACGTCCCGGACAACAGGTCGCGCAAACGACCGAAATGCTCCTTAGCCTCCGGCGTCAAAAACTTGCTCACAGCGGCCTGATCCATGGGCAAGGCCTCGTCCTCCATCACGAAAAATTCCGCCATTTCCGCCATTTCGACCATGGTCCCGGCCCGGGGCCGCAACAACGGAACAATGGCGCGCAAATAGGCCTCGTCCGACCCGTCCAGCCCGCGCTGTGTCAGATGGTCGGCCAAAAGAGCCGCCACTCGGTCCTCCGGTTCGCTCTTAATGTAGTGGTTGTTCAGCCAGAGCAGTTTGCTCTGATCAAAAACGCAGGCCGCGGAACCCAGGTGATCCAGGCTGAAGTGCTCCAGCAGCTCTTCCAGGCTGAAAATTTCCTGATCCCCGTGGGACCAGCCCAGCCGGACCAGGTAGTTGACCATGGCCTCGGGCAGATAACCCATGTCCCGGTAGGCCGTAACCGATGTGGCTCCGTGACGCTTGCTCAGCTTTTTCTTGTCCGGCCCCAGGATCATGGGCACATGGGCGAACAGCGGTAGGTCCCGGCCCAGGGCCTCGTACAGCAGGACCTGCTTGGGCGTATTGCTCAGGTGGTCGTCGCCGCGGATGATATGGGTCATGCCCATGGTCACGTCGTCCACCACCACGGCCAAGTTATAGGTCGGCATGCCGTCCACCCGGCGCAGGACCATATCGTCCAACTGGGTGTTAGGCACCGCCACCGGCCCCTTGACCAGATCCCGGAACTGGGTTTCCCCGTCAGTGGGTGTCTTGAACCGCACCACCCGACCCGGACCGGCCTCCAGGCCCTTGTTGCGGCACCGACCGTCGTACTTGGGCACCGACCCGACGGCCCGGGCCGCGACGCGCATGGCCTCCACCTCTTCCGGGGTACAGCAACAAAAATAGGCGTGCCCGGTCTCCAGCAACTGATCGATATGTTGGTTGTACAAATCGACCCTTTGGCTCTGAAAGTGCGGCCCCTCGTCCCAATCCAAGCCCAGCCAGCGCATCCCGTCCAGAATGCCCTGGGTCATCTCCTCGGTGGACCTGGCCACGTCCGTGTCCTCGATCCGCAAAATGAACTTCCCGCCGTTCTTGCGCGCCCAAAGCCAATTGAACAAAGCCGTTCGCGCCCCGCCCACATGGAGATGCCCGGTGGGACTGGGCGGAAATCGCGTAATAACCTGGGTCATTGCCTGCTCCTTATGCAAGTAAGTGCGGGTCGAAGCCCGCCGAAAATCTGTTATTTTATTCCGATAGCCCGTTAAGCCGCCTGAACCGACCGGATCTCGGGCAGTTCCTTCAAGATGGTCTTTTCCACGGCGTTTTTCAGCGTTACTTGCGAAATAGGGCATCCTTTGCAGGCCCCCGTAAGGCGCACCGTGACCACGCCGTCCGCCGAGACGTCCACAAGTTCCACGTCCCCGCCATCTCGTTGCAAATGCGGTCTGATCGTCTCCAGCACCGCCTGGACCTTTTCCCGCATCATGCTCTCCTTTTCTCCACCCAGGGGCGGGCAAGCCGTCAACAAACCATAAAATATACCGGTTGAATCCCAACCCGTCAAACCTGCAAGGAAAACGATTCCCGAAGCTATGCAACGGATCAATTCATGAAGATCAATTGACGCTTCCCTGCTTTATCGTTTATCAACGATAAAGCAATTCGGGGAGCCCCCATGACCGACGTTCAGATCATTGCCAAATGTTGCAAGGCCTTGGGTCACCCGGCCCGGGTGACCATCCTGCGCCACCTGTTGCAAGCAGACCGATGCGTTTGCGGCGAGCTTGTGAACATCCTGCCCTTGGCTCAATCCACGGTGAGCCAGCACCTGAAGCTGCTCAAGGACGCCGGGTTGATCCAGGGGGAAATCGACGGACCACGTATCTGTTACTGCGTGGACAAATCACGCCTGACTTTGTTCAAGAACCTCATCGCCAAGCTGGAAGCGTCATGAAACCATTGCAGCCCTTTCCCATGGCCCCGCCCTCGCCCCATACGCCGACTCCAAGCCTTTCGCACGTCGTCGAGCCAAAAACTGATTCAAGCGCCGCCCCTTGTTGAGGCCCGCCGCCGGCCCCCGGTGCGGGGGCCGACGATCTGCCGGGCTATCGGATCGAACCTTATGTCGACGGGTTCATCGCCACCCCGACGGGACGCGTTCCCCGTGTCAGGACCCGACCAACATTTTGGGACCGCTTCGGCGACTGCCGTGCCCGGCTGGGGTTGGATCGCAACAACTATACCGTCAACCCGGGGCTCTACGCCGTCGGCGACCCGTCCCCCGACGCCCCGGTCATTGTCACGGCCAACTACAAGCTGACCTTCGACACGGTCCGTTTCGCCCTACGCGGCAGGGACGCCTGGGTGCTGGTGACGGACACCCGGGGCATCAACGTCTGGTGTGCCGGGGGCAAGGGTTCCTTCAACGCCGAAGCCGTGGCCCTCCAAGTGCGCAAGGCCAACCTGGACCGTGTCACGTCTCATCGCCAGCTGATTGTGCCCCAACTGGCCGCCAACGGCGTCCGACTTCGGGACGTGCGCAAGGCCACGGGCTTCGAAGTTATTTTGGGGCCGATCCGGGCCGGGGATCTGCCGCTCTTTCTGGACCAGGGTCCGGATGAGGCCATGCGGGAAGTCACCTTTACCTTCATGGAACGGCTTGCCGTGGTGCCCGTTGAGCTGGTCCTGGGCTGGAAAATCATTCTCGGGGTTCTGGCTGCGGCAGCGGTATTGAGCCTCATCGGGACAGGGTTTACCCCAGGGGCCGTCTTTCAGCGCTGGACCCTAGCCGCGACGGCCACTTTTTTCGGTCTGCTGGGCGGAGCGGTGGCCTTTCCGTTGCTGCTGCCCCGTTTGCCCACCCGCCTCTTTTCCCTGGCCGGGGCCGGTCTGGGACTGATCCCGGCCCTGGCCCTGCCGCTGCTCTTCCCGACCCCGGCCTGGCCCGTCCTGATGGGAGCGGGGTTGTGGACCATGACCCTTTCCGCCTGGACGGCGCTGAACTTCACCGGATCCACGCCCTACACGTCGCCCTCCGGCGTGGAAAAGGAAATGCGGGCGGCCATCCCCATCCTTGCCGGGTCCACGGTATTGTCCGTGATCTGCTTCGTCTGGGGAAACCTGCAATGAGGACGCATGCCATGAAACAATACCGCCATCTTCAAAACGTGGCCACTTTGGCCTATGATCAGGACAAATGCGTGGGGTGCGGCCTCTGCGTCGCTGTCTGCCCGCACCGCGTCTTTACGCTGCGCAACGACAAAGCCCACGTCCAGGATCGCGAAGCCTGCATGGAGTGCGGGGCCTGCGCCCTGAACTGCCCCGCCGAGGCCGTAGCCGTGACGCCCGGCGTTGGCTGCGCCTCCTACATCATTCAAACCTGGCTTTCGAAAAGCAGCGCTCCCCAATGCTGTTGAAACGCCGCGGCCCGCCGCCGGGGCTTCAGAAACAACCGTGATCCAACCCTCTGAAGCCATAACCCTCTATCCCTCACGACGAAAAATGCCCCCCGCACCCCACCACCCCATGGCCGACGTGGCCCTTCTGACAGAGAGCCGCTACGCCTGCAACGACGCGGCCCCGGACGACTGGTACCTGCGCAACATTCTGCGTGACGACGAGCTGCTGCAAAATGCCCTCACGGAACTTGGACTATCCTCGGTCCGTCTGGACTGGGCCGCTCCGGACGTGGATTGGTCGGCATTTCGCTGCGCCGTCTTCCGAACCACCTGGGACTACTTCGATCGGATAGCCGAATTCAACGCTTGGCTACGCCGCGTCCAAACGCAGACCCGGCTGTGCAACGCCCCGGAAACCATCTGGTGGAACATGGACAAACACTATCTCGCGGACTTGCGGGTCCGGGGCGTTCCGGTGGTTCCGTTCCGACTTCTTGAACCCGACGCCCCCCAGAGTCTACGCGACCTGCTCGACGACGCCGGATGGGAGGAAGCCGTGCTCAAACCCTGTGTTTCCGGGGGAGCCCGCCACACCTACCGGGTCCATCGCGACGTCGCCGACACGCTCCAGGAGCAGGTCCGTCCGCTTCTCGCCGCCGAGTCCTTCCTGCTTCAGCCATTCATCCGCGACGTGGTCCAAACCGGGGAGGACACGGTGATGGTCGTCAACGGCCGCATCACCCACGCTGTGCGCAAGGTTCCCAAAGCGGGAGACTTTCGGGTCCAGGACGATCACGGCGGTACGGTCTACCAGCTCGAACCGACCCGTGAACATGTGGAACTGGCCCAACGCTCCATGGCCGCCTGCGACCCGACCCCGAGCTATGGTCGGGTGGATATGGTTCGGGACGACTGCGGAAAGCTGATGGTCATGGAACTTGAACTCATCGAACCCGAACTTTGGCTGCGCCAATCCCCGCCGGCCGCCGAGGATTTCGCCCGGGCCATAGCCCAGGTCGCCGCCCGCCCCGTTCTTGAAAACACGCCCCAACCATAGCGAGAGCCCAGCCGTATGAATGAACAAGACCGCGAGACCATCAACCGAATCATGACCGAAATAGAGTGTCCAAAAGAGTTCCGATGCAAGCGGCATGACTTCGAGGATCTCTGTGAAGCGCGGGATTTCGGGCTGGACGGCTACATCAAGTGCCGCGATGATACTCCCTTGGATTGCCCATTTGCCCTGTCCTTCGGACATGACTACTTCTGCCGCTGCCCGCTGCGTGTTTTCCTGTCTAAGAAACTCAAGAAATAATGTAATTACCCAGATCAAAAAGACCGGGACAGACAATCGCCATTGTGCTTTGAACGTCGACACTGCCGCCGGATGCACTTCGCTTATCCGGCCTACGTAACGGCCCCGTTTCTGATGTAGGCCGGATAAAGCGAATGCCGCATCCGGCACATCAACTGAGTAGTTATGAAACAATCAACATTTGCCAAGAGCTTTGAAATCGGCTAAGAGTCCCTCCGTTCACTTGCCCCACTGGGGTTCCTTAGAGGAAAGTGCTCGCAGCGCAAGGCCTCCAAGGGATCCTCCCCTTCATGGCAAAACACAGGGGTTTCGACCGAAAGGCCGAAACCCTTTTTCTTTTGTTTACGCGGCCCTGGGCCGATTTCATTCAACCGTTCAACCATTCATACAGAACCCAGCACCATCATGTCCGTTCGCCTCGCTCCCAAAAAAATCCAGTCCCTTTTGCCCACGGACATTCTATTCCAGTCCGACTATTGGGCCCATGTCAAATCCCGCCTGGGATGCAGGCCCGTGGCCTTCGACATCCTTTCCCCGGAGCCAACAGCCTCCAACCCGGCCCGCGAGAGTCGCGGCGACGTCCTGGTCCTGCTCCAGCCCGTAGGCCGGGACAGCCTGGGAGCCTTCGTGCCCCAGGGGCCGGAGCATGCGCCGCCTGGGGATCATCGCGGACAGTATCTCGAAGACCTTTCCGAAGCGCTGATCAGTCACCTGGACCCTTCCGTGGCCTTCATCCGCTATGACCTACCCTGGGAGTCACGGTACGCTCGTGAAATGCACGTCAAAAGTTGGACCGCCTTTCCAGAGCCACGCATCCGGGAAATGCGCATGAACATTGGCACCAGACACTGGAACCTGCGCAAAGCGAAAATGGACATGACAGTGGCCAGTTCCCTGGTCGTGGATATCGATCGGGCGGAGGAGGAGATTTTGGCCGGGATGAAGGCGAAGACCCGCTACAACATCGGCCTGGCCCGGCGCAAGGGCGTCACCGTGACTCCGGCGTCCATGGACAAGCTGCTCACGTTCTACGACCTGTACCGCCAGACCGCCCGACGCAACGGCTTCCCCTCTTGCGATTATCGCCACTTCGTGGCGCTGTTCCAAGCCCACGCCCAAAAGTCCGACACTCCGGAACTGCATTTCCTGTTGGCCGGACATGAAAGCGATCTCCTGGCCGGAGCGATCGTCGCCATTTCCGGAAGTAACGCCGTTTTTCTGCACGGCGCTTCCTCCACGGCCAACAGGACGCTCATGGGTTCGTACGCCCTGCACTGGGCCGCCATGCGGCTGGCCAGGAGCCGAGGTTGCACCCGCTACGACATGGGGGCGGTCTCGCCCGTGGCCGCGCCGGACCATCCCTTTTACGGACTGTTTCGCTTCAAGACCGGATTCGGCGGAACCATCGAACTGCGTAGCGGCTCTTGGGACTATCCGTTGAACGAAGACGTCTACAGCGCTTATCGCAACGCGGACGCACTTTCCCAGCTCGGCGGCCTGTAGCTGCGTGGTTCAATTCACGCGCTCTTCCCACCACCACGAAAAAATGCCCGCGCCCTGGAACGTTATCCGTTCCAGGGCGCGAGCATTTTGAACACATGATCCACGACAAGTTTTGTCGCAATTTCCGATGAATTTCAGCCAGCGGAACTGTTCGTCATCATCGTTTCGCGGAGACCAAGTCCCATCAAAAGACCACCGCCGCGTAAATATCCATCAACCCAAACAACGCGAAAAGGCCGACGCCGATGATCCATGCTTCGAAGGAGAGAGCGATTTTACTGAAAATGAACATGGCGGAATTCCTCTTGGAATTGATTCAAAATCATAGCCTCATGTCTTCTTTTCTTTTCCCTGCCTTTGGTCACGCCGTCAAGTCCTGTCTTCACGATGCCTATTTTACCAAAACGTAGATTCGAAGTCATGAACGCGATCCGAGCCCGTGACATCCGCGTCGTCCCTGGGTAGTTTTCTCGGAAATGGAGCGTGATCGCAAACCAAGGAGGACGGCATGACCAAAACGCCGGAAGCCGGATATCTACGACTCCACGCCGCCGGAGTACTGCGAGCCCGTGCAGCCGAGGCGGTGGAGGCGCTTTGCTCCTGCACCGCATGCCCCAGACAGTGCCGGGTGAATCGACTCGAAGGGGAATTGGGCTTTTGCCGGGTCGGTCGCTGGGCCAAGGTGGCCAGCTACAGCCCGCACTTTGGGGAGGAGGAGCCGCTGGTGGGCAACGATGGGTCCGGGACGATCTTTTTCGCCCAGTGCAACCTGGCCTGTGTGTTTTGCCAGAACCACGACATCAGCCACCACGGAGAGAACGCCCCGGAAGCAACTCCGGAGCAGTTGGCCGTCGTCATGCTGGAATTGCAGGGCCAGGGCGTCCACAACATCAATTTCGTCACCCCGTCCCACGTCGTGCCCCAGATCCTCGAAGCCCTGGTCATCGCCGCGGACCAGGGGCTGCGTTTGCCCCTGGTCTACAATTCCAGCGGATACGACGGCCTGGAGACGCTGCTTCGGCTCGACGGCGTGGTGGACATCTACATGCCCGACGCCAAATTCTTTGCCCCGGATGCGGCCAAAACATACTGCCATGCCGAGGATTATCCGGAACGGGCCAAAGCGGCCCTCAAGGAAATGCATCGCCAGGTGGGGGATCTGGAACTGGACGACCGGGGCGTCGCCGTCCGAGGCCTGCTGGTCCGGCATTTGGTCATGCCCGGTGACCTGGCCGGAACGGCCAAGTGGATGGATTATCTGGCCGCGGAAATCTCGCCGGACACCTACGTAAACATCATGGACCAATACCGGCCGTGCGGCGAGGCAGGCGCGTTCCCGGAACTGGGCCGCCCGCTCACGGCCGGGGAGTTCGAGCAAGCCCTGAAAGCCGCGGCTCAAGCCGGGATCACCCGCCTGGACCAGCGACCAAGAGATCTGGCCGAGCGCCTTTGGCGGGCCCTTTTATAACGCATCCGAATCACGCATGCATGATCGGGAAAAGGGTCCGGGGCAGGGCGGATGTCAAAATGGAGGGACAGACATCTTGCCTGTCCATGCAGGCAGGATGCCTGCACTACCCGATTCATAAACGGTAATTCGCGACAGCCGTATCCCTAATGTGAATCAGGACGCTCCACGTATGGACGCGGCGACCTCGCTGAAGATCTGATGAACCATGGCTGCCTCCTCCCGGTCCGTGAACTGGAAACAAACCCGCTCCCGGCCGGAGCGGGCCATGTCCTCGTCCAGGGTCAGCTCAAGCTGGAAGCCGAATTCCTGGCCGCTTCCCAGTACGGAATCATCCAGGGGCGCAAGCGAGCCGACCCGCACATCGGATGCGCTTTCACACTCGATATTGCCGTAGAACCGATGTCCGTTGCCCACGAAATGTACGGTCCTGCCGCGCACGTAGACTTCTTCCAGGCTGCGAAAGGCCAGAAGCATGGCATAGGAACCAACGGCTTCGGAGGATGATGTCACTTCAGGTTGACCTGGTCCGCGACGGTGGCGACGGAGGCCACGGCGTCGTTCAGAAAATCGTCCAATCCCACCCCGATGGTTTCGCACTCCCGGATGATCTCCCGGTTCACCGCGGCGGCAAAGGCCTTGTCCTTCATTTTCTTCTTCAGGCTCTTGGCCCCCAGTCCCTCCAGCTTGGTAGGCCGGATCAGAGCCGCGGCGGAAACCAGGCCGGTGACTGTTTCAGCGCAGCGCAGCGCATGGTCGAAGGTGGTGGACGGCGCAACGCCGTTGCGCTCGCCGTTGTGAGCGCGGATGGCCGTCAGGGCTTCCTCGGGCAGGGCGTTGGCCAGCCACGTCGCCGCCCGCAAGCCGTGCTCCTCGGGCAGATCCTTGGTTTCATGGAAGTCCAGGTCATGCAGCAGCCCCGCCAGCCCCCAGACTTCCTCATTCTGCCCCAGTCGCCTGGCCAGTCCCCGCATCACCGCCTCGGTCTCCAGGGCATGATGCAGCATATGCTGTTCCTGGCCCTTGCTCGAAAGCAATTCCCAAGCTTGTTCACGCGATATCATGTTGTCTCCGTTGCTTATCCTTAAAAAATAATTTCCGTGCCGATCCCGCCCTTGGTGAACATTTCCAGAAGGATGGAGTTTTCCAGCCTTCCGTCGATAATGTGCGCCTTTTCCACCCCGGCTTCCACGGCTTCCAGGCAGCATTTGACCTTGGGAATCATCCCGCCGCGCAGTATGCCTTTTTCCAGGGCCTCCACGGCTTTGTGGCGATTCATGGACGAGATCAGATTGCCTTCGATGTCCAGAACCCCGGCAACATCCGTGAGCAGGATCAACCGCTTGGCTTCGAGTGCCGCTGCCACGGCCCCGGCCACGGCGTCGGCGTTGATGTTGTAGGTCTCGCCGTCGTCGTCCACGCCCACCGGGGCGATCACCGGAATGAACCCTTCCTTTTCCAGGGTGCGGATCAGGCCGGTGCGGATGTCCGTGACCTCGCCCACCTTGCCCAGGTCGATGATCTCCGGGGGCATGTCCTTGTGCGGGATGACCATCTCCATTTTCTGGGCGTTGATGATCCGCCCGTCCTTGCCGGAGAGCCCCACGGCCTTGCCGCCGTGCTGGTTGAGCAGGTTGACGATCTCCTTGTTCACCTTGCCCACCAGGACCATTTCCACCACGTCCATGGTGGCCTCGTCCGTGACCCGCAACCCTTCCCGGAACTGGCAGCAGATGCCCAATTGATCCAACATTTTGCCGATCTGCGGCCCGCCGCCATGCACGATCACCGGATTGACACCGATGTAGCGCAGCAGGACGATGTTCAGGGCGAACGCCCGCTTGAGCTGCTCGTCCTTCATGGCGTGCCCGCCGTACTTGATGACCACGGTCTGTCCGTAGAAATCCCGGATGTACGGGAGCGCTTCGAGCAGGGTTTTAGCTTTGGCGATTTCGTGTTGCATGAGGTTGTACTCGCTAAATCAGGTAATAGTGCGATTTAAGCAGGTTCGGAGCCAATCTCCTTTTCCGATATCGAAATCGTTTTCAATAGTGATTTCGACTGATGCCGTCACGGTTTGGAAGCCGACGCTACAGTATATACCGCGACAAATCCCGACGTTGCTGAATATCCTGAAGCTTGTCCTGGACATAGGCGCCGTCCACGATCACCTGATCGCCTGAGCGTTCCGAGGCCTCGAAGGAGAGGTCGGAGAGGATCTTTTCCAGGATGGTGTACAATCTGCGTGCGCCGATGTTCTCCGTGTCGTCGTTAATCTTCTGGGCGAAGCCCGCCACCTCTTCCAGGGAGTCCGGGGTGAATTCCAGGGCCACGCCTTCGGTGCCCAGCAGGGCCATGTACTGCTTGGTCAGGGCGTTTTCCGGCTCGGTCAGGATGCGCAGGAAGTCTTCCTTGGTCAGCGCGGACAGTTCCACACGCAACGGAAAGCGGCCCTGCAATTCCGGAATCAAATCCGAGGGCTTGGACATATGGAACGCGCCGGCGGCGATGAACAGAATGTGGTCCGTGCGCACCATCCCGTACTTGGTATTCACGGAACTGCCCTCCACCACCGGCAGCAGGTCCCGCTGCACGCCTTCACGGGATATGTCGGCCTTGGACGCTTCCCGACTGCTGCAGACCTTGTCGATCTCGTCCAGAAAAACGATCCCGCCCTGCTCGACCCGCTCCCGGGCCGCCTCCATGATCTTGTCCATGTCGATGAGTTTGTCGCTCTCTTCCTGGATCAGCAGTTCATAGGCGTCCTTGACCTTGACCCGACGCTGCTTGCGGCGCTGGGGAAAAACCCGGCTGAACATGTCCCGAAACTGCATTTCCATGTCCTCCAGACCGGGCATGGCCATGATCTCCACCTGGGGCGAGGAAGCCTTGACATCCAGTTCCACCAGCCGCTCATCCAGCTTGCCGTCTCGCCACAACTTACGCAGCTTTTCCCGGGTTGAATCCTGACCGGCGTCGCCCTCGCTCTCCAGGGCCGGGCCATTGGTGGGGGGAATGGTGGGCGAAGCCTGTTGCGGCGGCTTTTTGGCCGGCAGAAGCAGGTCCAGCAATCGTTCTTCGGCCAGCTTCTCGGCCTTGACCCGAACCCGCTCGGTTTCCTCCTTGCGCAGCATGGACACGCCGATCTCCATCAGATCTCGGATCATGGACTCCACGTCCCGGCCCACGTACCCGACTTCCGTGTACTTCGTCGCCTCCACCTTGATGAACGGCGCACTGGCCAGCTTGGCCAGCCGCCGGGCGATTTCCGTCTTGCCCACGCCGGTGGGGCCGATCATGATGATATTCTTGGGCGCGATTTCGTCCCGCAGTTCCGGGGCCAACTGCTGCCGACGCCAGCGATTGCGCAGGGCAATGGCCACCATCCGTTTGGCGTCCTTCTGGCCGATGATGTAACGGTCCAGTTCCGATACGATTTCACGGGGGGTTAAATAGCTCATCAGGTGGTCGTCTCCTTCTTGGCCTCGTCCTTGCGCAATGATTCCAGGCTCAGTTGGTCGTTGGTAAACACGCAGAGTTCCGCGGCAATGGCCATGGACTTGCGCACAATCTCCTCGCACTCCAGCGAGGTGTTCCGGGCCAGGGCCCGGGCCGCGGCCAAGGCGTAGCTCCCGCCGGAACCAATGGCCGCAACGCCGTCGTCCGGCTCGATCACGTCCCCGGTGCCGCTGAGCAGCAGGATGGACGTATCGTCGGCCACCAGCAGCATGGCTTCAAGCCGCCGCAAATACTTGTCCAGCCTCCATTCCTTGGCCATTTCCACGCTGGCCCGGACCAAATTCCCGCCGTACTCCTCCAGCTTGGCCTCGAAGCGCTCGAACAGCGTCATGGCGTCCGCCGTGGCCCCGGCAAATCCGACTATCACCCGATCCTTGAATATTTTCCGAACCTTGCGGGCCTTGTGCTTCAGGGCTACGCTCTGGCCCATGGTCACCTGCCCGTCTCCGGCCATTGCCACCCCGCTCGCATCCCGCACGGCGAGAATGGTCGTTCCGTGTAAGTCCATTACTTGCTCCTCAAGTGCTCGTTTGAATAAAAAAAGGAAAGATCAGCCTTTTTTTGATTTAATCACGGCCCGCGGCTTGCTGCCTTCCTGGGAGCCCAGCAGGCCGTCCTTTTCCATTTGTTCGATGAATCGGGCCGAGCGATTGAAGCCGATCCGGAAGCGGCGCTGGAGCAGGGAGATGGAGGCCCGGCCCTGTTCCAGGACGAATTCCACGGCCTGGCTGTAGATGGGGTCATCCACCACGTCTGAGCCCTCGGGGCCGGGGCCGTTATTGCCGCCGACTTCTTCCTTGGCCCACTCGTTGAAATCCAGTTCAAAGCTGGGCGGTTGCTGTTCGTGCCAGGCCTTGACCACGGCGGAAATTTCATCGTCGCCGACGAAGGCCCCGTGCATCCGCTGCAACTTTCCTGCACTGGGCTTGAAAAGCATGTCGCCCTGCCCCAGAAGATGTTCCGCGCCCACGGAATCCAGGATGGTCCGAGAGTCGTGCTTGGAGGTGACCTGAAAGCTGATCCGGCAGGGGAAGTTGGCCTTGATCAGTCCGGTGACCACGTCCACCGAAGGCCGCTGCGTGGCCAAAATCATATGGATGCCCGCAGCCCGGGCCAATTGGGCCAAACGAACGATGCTCACTTCCACATCCTTGCCCGAAGTGAGCATCAGGTCCGCCAATTCGTCGATGATGATCACCAGGTACGGCATGGGCCGATGCTGTTCGGCCTCTCCCGGCGGCAGTCCGACGAGCTTTTGTTGGTAGGACGAGATATGCCGCACGCCCAACGCGGCCATGGCCTCGTAACGAGCGTCCATCTCGGCCATGGCCCAGTCCAAGGCGCTTTTGGCCAGGGACATATCCGTGACCACGGGATGTACCAAGTGGGGCAAGTCCGCGTAAACGGCCAACTCGATCCGTTTGGGATCCACCAGCAAGAACTTGACTTCGTCCGGTCGGGCCTTGAACAGAATGCTCACGATCATTGCGTTCAGGCCCACGCTTTTTCCGGCCCCGGTGGCCCCGGCCACCAGCAGGTGCGGCATGCGGGCCAGATCCGCGACCATGGGCAGGCCTTCGATGTCCTTGCCGATGGCGATGGTCAGTTTGGATTTGGATTTCTGAAAGGCCTCGGACTCCAGGATATCCCGCAACCAGACCGACTGGCGGTGCTCGTTGGGGATCTCCACGCCCACGGTGTCCTTACCCTGCAACGGGGCCACCACCCGCACCGATGCGGCCTTGAGTCCCAGGGACAGATCATCACTCAGACCGGCGATCCGACTGATCTTCACCCCCGGCGCGGGCTTGTATTCGAACATGGTGATCACCGGACCGGGCTGGATATTCTGGACCTCGCCCTGAACCCCAAAGTCTGCCAGGCAAGCCGACAAGGACTTGGCCATCTCCTGCAGGCGCTGCGGGGAGGTGCGCGGTTGCTTGCGGTCCGGGACGGCCAAAAGGTTCAAGCTCGGAAAAAGCGCTACGCCCTTCTCCCCCAAAGCGAAATCCAGCTTTTCCGTGACCGCCGCCAGTGGATCTCGCTCTTTTTTCCCTTCCTTGGGTTTGGCGGCCCGGCTTTTTCCGCCGGAAACATAAAACTCCTCCAACAGGGACGGCGGCATGTCGCCGCCGTTCTTCCGCTTGCCGGGCTTGCCTTTGGACGGGCGTGGCCGGGAAGGGCGTTTGGCCCACTCGGCCAAGGCGCTTCCCCAGGTGGTCCAGTAGACGCCGAACAATAATTGCGAGGCCAGAAAGACCAGAAACAGCCACAACAGCAAGGCTCCGCGCTCATGAAACAAAACCATGCTCAAAGCGTGGAGTTGGTCTCCGAAGTAACCGCCGCCTTGAATCCCCGACACGACGATCCGTTCCTGAATCCAAGGGTGACTGGCCGCGGCCAGCAAGGCGAAACACAGCAGCAGCGAACCGATCCAGCGCCACCACGGGACCCGGAACACGCTCCAGACGCAGGCCAGTCCCAACCAGGTCAGGAGCGCCGGAAACACGAACGCCAAAAGCCCGACCAGGTCCACGAACAGACCGGCCAGGTAGGCCCCGACGACCCCGGCCTGGTTATGAATGGACTGGGTGCTTGTGGCCTGCTGGTTGAAGGACGGGTCCTGGGGATGGTAGCTGAACAGGCTGAGAGTGAGAAAGGCGGCGACGAACAGCAGGGTCAGGGCGCAGATTTCCCGGAGCAGTCGCGTTTCATTTTCCTGGGGGGCGTCGGCGGTCACGGCGGAAGGACTCATACCAGTCCGTTGAAAAACTCCCAATTGCCGCGTCGCCGTAAAGCGTTCAAACTCTCACGTATGGAAAAATACGCCTCGATCTTGAACACTTTTTGCTTCGTGCATTTGGATTTTTTTAACGAACTGCCGGATAAGGTCATTTCAATACTCAGACGAGTGATCGAGCGAGTCTAGGGCAAGGCATCCATTAATCGCGGCTGATATAGGTCCCGGAACGGGTATCGACCTTGATCTTGTCGCCTTGGTTGATGAACAATGGAACGTTGACGGTCAGGCCGGTCTGAACCACGGCCGGTTTGGTGGAACCGCTGACCGTGTCGCCTTTAAGGCCGGGCTCGGTTTCGGTCACTTTCAGCACCACGGAGGCCGGCAGGTCCATGTCGATGGCCTGCCCCCGGTACAGCAGCACTTTGACCTGCTGACCGTCCAGTAGATAACGGCCCTTTTCCCCGGCCTGCTCCTCGGTCACGCTGAGTTGCTCGTAGGTGGTCATGTCCATGAACACGTATCCCGTGCCGTCGTGATACAGGAACTGCATTTCCCGAGATTCCAGATCCGGTTTGACGAACTTTTCCCCGGAGCGATAGGTCTGGTCCAGGACCCGACCCGTGAGAATGTTGCGCAGCTTGGTGCGCACGAAAGCTCCGCCCTTGCCGGGTTTGACGTGCAGGAATTCCACGATTTCGTAGGGCGTATCGTCGATTTCAATTTTCAGTCCGCGCTTGAAGTCGGTCGTCGAAGGCATGGCGTTGGTCCCATGGTTAAAGAGGTTGGAGATTATGATTGTTCGGCAATGGCAGATGTCCACCGCAACCAGAGCGTCTGCACGGCCAGGGCGTAGCTGAGTAGGCCGAAACCGGAAACCACACCGATGCAGTGCGGGGCGATCAGGCTGGCATGCCGGATGGACTCGGTTCTGGCCAGAATGTTGCTCAGATGCACTTCCACGCAGGGCAGGCCGATCCAGGCCAGAGAGTCGGCCAGGGCCAAGCTGGTATGCGTGTAGGCCCCGGCGTTCAGTGCCACGCCGTAGACGTCCTCGTTGCGGGCCTGCTCCAGACGATCGATGATTCGTCCTTCACCGTTGGCCTGAAAAAAAAGCAGTTCCACCTCGTCCACGGCCCGGCCCATCAAGGTTTCCAACAGGTCCGGCAGATCGCGCATGCCCTGAGTGCCATAGATGTCCGGCTGACGCTGGCCGAGATGGCCGAGATTGGGGCCGTTGAGGACGAGAATGCGACAGGTCATGAAAGGAAACGCTCCCTGAAGGCTGCTGTTTCAGGAGGATACGAGTCGACGCCCGCCGCCTTGATCACGGACGACCAGTTGAGGCGTGCACCGCGAAAGAATAGATAAATCTAGCTGGTTGTCCAGAAAATCGCAACCTAGCGGAAACTGACGGGAGCGGTCAGCCGGAGACGTTCAAGATTGGAAGCGGAAAGACGACCGGGAAACTAGCATCCGGTCGTCTTTAATGGTTAGGTTTGATCAGCGATTAAGCTGCATCCACGGGATTTGACGCGTCGATATTCAAGTCCGTCGACGCCGTTGCCGTATTCACCGCCGATTCCGAACACCGCGCCGCCTTGCGGCCTTCGTGCCTGGCGAAAACCAGGAACCCGGTATGGGCGACCATCCGGTCGTCCGGACGCAGTCGTTCGGCCACGGGCTTATAGCGGCGCAGGAATATCTCCAACACTTCCACATCCTCGAAAGGCGCCTTTTCGAGGCCGACCAGCAGGGAGCTGACCTGGTTGGTGGTGGGCAGCAGGAAGCCCACCGGCGCTCCGGGCATGATCGCGGCCACGACCTGGTCCAGAAAGTCCCAAGGAGTGCGCACGTCCAGAAACAGGGCGTCCACGTTGGTCTGCAGGAAGCCTTCGGCGATATTTTGGTTGAACTGCTCCACCCGTTCTCCCAGCCCCGACCAGCTCAGATTTTCGCCGCACAACCTGTAGAACTCCTCACGCTGTTCATAGGTGTAGACCCGGCCGTGATCCCCGACATACCAGGCCAGGGCCGTGGTCAACGCGCCTGAACCGCTGCCGGCTTCAATCACCCGGCATCCCGGCGCGATGCCCAACTTAAGCAGAATATAACCGATTTCCTTGGGATAGATGATCTGGGTCCGCCGCTTAAGCATCTTGACCATGTCGTAGAGGCTCGGCTTGAGCACCCGGAAGGGATGGCCGAGATGGGTGCGCACCTCTTCGCCGTACCCGGACTGAAGCAGGGCCGCGTGTCCCAGCACCCCGAAGTGGGTCTGCATGGTTTCGCCCTCGCGAACTTTTCGAACGTAACGCTTGCCTTGCGGACAGACCAGCATTACCAGATCACCTGGATTGAGCATATCGCCTCCTGAAGATAAAGAAGTGTGCTGGTATGTGCTGAATCCGGACGTGTCAAGGCCAAACGCCCCGTCATCCCCGTCCAGATCGCCGGGAACGCCGACGGTCGCCACTCCGCCTTGAAACCACCAAATTCTTTTTCATCCATCGGGAACCATCAAACACCCCATGCAATTCAAAACCCTTTACGGTCCGGTTCGATCCGGACGCCTCGGACTTTCCCTGGGAGTGGACCTCTTGGGCAAGCGCATCTGCTCCCTGGACTGCGTCTATTGCGAGGTGGGCCCGACCCGCGTCCATACTCTGGAACGTCGGGTATACATGCCCGCCCGGACCATTTTGGAAGAACTTCACTCTTGGAAACGTCAGGGCTTACCCAAGCCCGAGGTCATCACCCTGGGCGGCTTGGGCGAACCTTGCCTGAACACGGAGTTGGAAGAAATCATCGTCGGCAGCAGGGCCATCTTTCCTGATATCCCCGTGGCCGTGCTGACCAACTCCACTTTGCTTCACGACCCGTCCGTCCGGCGGGAGTTGGCCACGACCCAGATGGTCCTGCCCTCCCTGGACACCCTTGTTCCCGAGGAGTTCGTCAGGATAAACACGCCCTGTTCCGGCGTCAGCCTGGAAAACATCACCTCCGGCCTGCTGGAACTGCGCAGCCGATACTCCGGAAGAATCTTCCTGGAAATCCTGTTGGCTCGCGGCATCAACGACACTCCGAAGAACTTGACTCTGCTTCGGGACTTCCTGCCCAAGCTCGGACCGGACCGGGTAGACGTGGTCACCATGACCAGACCGGGAGCTTCCCCCCTGGCCGAGGCGGTGGATCAACGAACATTGACCGCATGGCGTGTCGAGTTGCAAGGAACGACCGATCCAAAACAGGACATCGAGCAGCCCGCCGCAATTCAGGCCCAGGACCAGATACAGGGTGTGGCCCAGGACTTGACAACTGATGCCCAACGCGAGTTGGTGCTGAACTCCCTGCGTCGCCGTCCGCAAACCATCGACCAAGTCCGCGAGGCCCTGGGACTGGGCACGGAGCAAACCCGCGCCGTGTTCGCCGACCTGACTGCCCAGGGCGCGATCCAACACGCCCAGGAACTCGGCGAGGATTTTTTTCAGGCCGCTCCCTGAAACCCTTTGCGACCCACTTCCGTTTCATGAACGGAAGAATTCATAATTTTCAATATTTTCAAAAGGAAAAATCATGGCTCCAACAAAAAAACGCAAGAAAATGTTCATCAGCGTATTGCCTGGTGAGCAGGTCGAGTTGATTCTGGCCGAGGACGCCAAAATAACCGACTATTTCATTGAAATGCTGCACCAGGCCAAAACCAAGGGCAACATTTACAAAGGCACCGTGAACAACATCGATACAGCCCTGCAAGCGGCGTTCATCAATTACGGCGAGGCTCGCAACGGTTTTCTGCAAATCGACGAGGTCCACCCCGAATACTACCTCAAGGAACACAACCCGGACAGCGGCCGCAAGTACCCCCCCCTGCAAAAGGTGCTCAAAAACGGCCAGGAACTGCTGGTCCAGGTGGTCAAGGAACCCACGGTGAACAAAGGCGCCTTCTTGACCACCTACCTCTCCCTGGCCGGTCGCTTCCTGGTGCTCACTCCGGGACAGGACCAACTCGGGGTTTCCCGCAAGATCGAGGACGACGAGGAACGCACCCGGCTCAAGGAAATCCTCCGGGAACAGGATCTGGGCGAGGGCATCGGCCTGATCGCCCGAACCAACAGCATGGGGCAGAGCAAGACCAACCTGCTCAAGGACCTTCAGTACCTGAAACGGCTCTGGAAGGACGTGCGCAAGAAGGGCATGACCGAACAGGCCCCGGTACTGATCTACCAGGAAAAGGAACTGGCTTTCCGGGCCGTGCGGGACTACCTGACCTCGGAGGTGGGCGAAATCTGGATCGACCACCCGGAAACCATGGAGCTGGTCATGGAATTCGTGACCCTGACCTTTCCCCGCCGGCAGAACATGGTCAAGCTGCACGCGGACACGGACCGCACCCTCTGGGAGCGCTTCAACCTGGAAAAACAGTTGCAGCAAATCTTCGGCCGCGAGGTACTGCTGCCCAGTGGCGGACGGCTGGTCTTCGACCAAACTGAAGCCCTGATGGCCGTGGACGTCAACTCCGGAAAGATCAGCGGCAGCAATTTCAACGAAATGGTCTTCAAGACCAACATGGAAGCGGCTCAGGAGATCGGCCAGCAACTGAGAATGCGCGACGTGGGCGGGCAGATCGTGATCGATTTCATCGAAATGCGCGACCCCAAGCACCGCCGGGAAGTGGAAAAGGAACTCAAGTCCTCACTCAAGGCAGACCGGGCCCGGGTGGACGTGGGCCGGCTCTCCAAGTTTGGCCTGCTGGAAATGGTCCGCCAGCGCCTGGGCTCCTCGGCCCTGTCCATCAGCTCCGAGCCCTGCCCGCACTGCCAGGGTTGGGGACTGCAACGCAACATCGAGTGGCGCGCCCTCCAGGTCTTGAAGGACATCTACCGCAAACTGCGCTCCAAAAACTGCCCCATGCCACTGGAGTACCGCACCGAGGCCGAATTGGCCTTGTACCTGCTGAACCACAAACGGATCATGCTCAAGGACTTGGAGGACCGCTTCCAAAATTCGATTCTCGTGCTTACCGAGAAATGTCCGGGGTAACGAACCGCGTCACCCTGCTCCACGTCTGCTGCGGACCGTGCGCCTTGGTGCCGGTGCAAACGTTGCGAGAGCAGGAGGAGGAGGTCGTGGGGCTGTTCACCAACCCGAATATCCACGGCGTGGAGGAGTATTTCAAGCGACGGGAGGCGGTGCTTCAGGCCGCCCAGAATCTGGACTTCCCGGTGATCTGCCTGGATGCGGAGTACGACCCGCGCCTTTTTTTCCAGGTCGTGCATGGCCGGGAGGACCACCGCTGCCCCGCCTGCTACCGGCTGCGCCTGGAGCGGGCCTTCGCTTACGCCAAGGAACACGGTTTCTCCTCCGTAAGCACCACCCTGCTCTACAGCATTTACCAGGATCGGAATGCCATCGTGGCCATAGGCAGAGAGCTGGCGGACCAGACAGGAATCCGCTTCCTGGACCGGGACTTCCGTTCCGGCTGGCAAGCGGGAATCGACCTGTCCCGAGAATGGGGGCTGTACCGTCAGAGCTACTGCGGCTGCCTGTACAGCGAACTGGAGCGCCGCCGCAAAAAGCTGAACCGGCTGGCGGACAGCTCCAGTCCGGCATGAACTTCGTGCATGTTACTGTATATCCACATCCCCTTCTGCCGGAGCAAGTGCGGCTACTGCTCCTTCTTCTCGATCCCCGACCCCGGCGCGGCCGACCTGGACGCCTACCTGAGCCACCTCGAAGCTGAAATCGCCCTCTGGGGGAGGCGGCTGGACCGGACCGGAGTTCGGCGGCCCATTTCCTCCATCTACATCGGCGGCGGTACGCCCAGCCTGCTTTCCCTGGGCCAGATGGAGCGCATTACCGCGGCCCTGACTCGGACCTTCGACCTGGCTCCGGGTCTGGAATGGAGTCTGGAAGCCAATCCGGATTCCGCCGCCGACCGGGACTACCTGCGCGGCCTGCTGGCCCTGGGCGTGAACCGGCTCAGCATGGGCCTGCAAAGCCTGGATAACAAAAAACTGGAAGTGCTGGGACGACGGCATCAAGCCGTTCAAGGCATGAAAGCCTTTGACCTGGCCCGCCAAGCGGGCTTCGCGAACATCAGCCTGGATATGATCTGGGGCTTGCCAGGACAGAGAGCCCTGGAATGGCTGCGTGAGCTGGAAACCGTGGTCAAGCTCCAGCCCGACCACCTCTCCTGCTACGGTCTGACCCTGGAAGAAGAGACGCCCCTGGCCCAGGCCGCAGCGAACGGAAAAATCGAGCTGCCGCCCGAAAACGAGCAGGCCAAGATGTTTCTGCAAGGGGCGGAGTTGCTGGAATCAAAGGGCTACCTGCACTACGAAATTTCCAACTTCAGCCGGATGGGCTTCGCCTGCCGCCACAACCAGGGCTACTGGCAATCCCAAAGCTACCTCGGACTGGGAGCCGGAGCGGTCTCCACCCTGGGCGGCCTGCGCTGGGATAATCCCAGGAACCTGAAGGAATACGCCGAGCAGGTCCGCACGGAGCGCATCGGAGAAACCTCCGCGCCCCTCACGCCCGCGGACAAGGTCAAGGAACTGGTCATGCTCTCCCTGCGCACCACCAAGGGGCTGAACCTGAACAAGTACCGGGAGCATACGGGCCAGGACTTCCTGCGCCGGCACCGCCGTTTGATCCAAGTGCTCCGGCAAAACGACCTGATCCGGGTCCACTCCGGCCTGCTGCGCCTGACCAGATCCGGGATGCTGGTCAGCAACGCCATCCTCGAACGCTTCCTGCAGGACATCCCCGACCATCTTCCGAACGGCACACGGGATCACCCCCCCGCATCGGACTCAGGATCGAAATCGCAATCGAAATCGTAATCGAGAAAGCCAAGCATATCATGGAACGATGGCGGTACCGATTTCGATATCGATTGCGCCCCCGCACACCTCTCGGCTCTCCACGCCATATTGAACACTGACCATACTCATGCAAACCTGGTATCTCTACTCCCTGCTGGCCCTGCTGCTTCTGGGCGGACAGCGCTTTCTGTACAAGGTGGCCGCGGCCAAGAACTGCGGCACCTTCCTGACCACCTTCTGCTTCATGATCACCGTGGCCGTGCTCAGTTCCGGCCTGCTGGTCCTGTTCCCGCCGATCGTGCCCAGTCTGACCTTCCTGGCCCTGATCTCCCTGGCCAACAGCCTGACCTTCGTCAGCGCCACCCTGGCCCACATCCAGGCCCTGAAGCACATGCCCGCCACCGTGGCCTATCCGTTGATCCGGATGAACATCGTGCTGGTGATCCTCTTTGCCGTGGTGTTTCTCCAGGAACGGCTTGAGCCCCTGCAAATTCTGGGCGTCGCGCTCTCCTTGGCCACCATCTGGGTGCTTGGAAGGGACAGCGCGCCGGACAGCAACGCCCGGACCAAGACCAAGGGGCTTTTTCTTGTTTTGCTGGCCATGCTGGCCGGGGCCCTGTCGGCCATCAGCTCCAGGTACGCGGCCCAGCATACGGACCTGTTGGCCTTCATCGCCCTGTCCTACGTCTTCTCCACTCTCTTCACCCTGGCCCTGGCCCCAAGGATGTTCACCCCAGACCAAGCCCACACCGTCCCCCACACCGCACCCCGGGGCTCACGCAAACTGGCCGCGGGCATCGGCCTGGCCATGGGCCTGCTCAACCTGGCCGGGTTCTACCTCTTCCTGAAAGCCCTGGCCCTGGGGCCATTAGCCATCGTGGCCTCGATCAACGGCATGCACTTCCTGGTGGCCGTGGTGCTGTCCGTGCTGATTTTTCGAGAAAAACTGAACCCGAGCCGTCTGCTGGGGCTGGCCCTGGCCATTGTCGCCATCGTGCTGTTGCGGGGCTGATGGGGAATGCCGCGCGGGATCAGAACAGGAACCCCACAACGTACCGTCCGCCGGAAAAAACCAGGATGAAGGCCAGCAGCCATTTGATGGCCTGGGCCGGGACGAATTTTTGCATTCTCGCGCCAGCGTACATGCCGATCATTCCGCCCACGCCCATGAGGATGCCCAGAAGCCAGTCCGGAGCCACGGCCATGTCCGGATACAACGGAGCGATGGCCTGATAAAAGCCCGTGGCCACCACCGACGTAATCAGCGTACCCATGAGACAGGCTCCGGCGATGGTGTACACGGGCAACTGGAACACGGCCACGAAAAAGGGAGCGATGATCGCGCCGCCGCCGATGCCGTACATCCCGCCGACAACTCCGACAATGGCGCTGAGCCAGAAAATGCCCATGGTCGGGGCGCTGATTTTTTCACCGTAGAATGAGTAGTCGATGGTCTTCAACCCGAAATGATCAACGGTGATCCTGGGCAGAGGCTCATTGGACGCGGCCTCTTTCTTGCGAAACCGGCTGACCAGTTCCTGAAACCGTTTTTCCGAGGAAGCCTTGTCCTCTCCGGGAGGTGGCCCCTTGATCAACGAGCGGACCATAATGAAACCGATATACAGCAGCACGAATCCGGCAAACACCTTGAAGTGAGTCGGATCGGGGAGGTATTGGACCCGCAGGATGACGCCCACCAGCACCCCGGGCACGGTCCCGGCGATGACCACCCAGGTCAGGGGCCAGACCATCCGGCCTTCCCGGATGAAGCGGTATACCCCGCTGGGAATGGCCACGATGTTGAAGAGGTGGTTGGTGGCGCTGACCGCCGGGGTGACGAAGCCCAGCACGCTCATCTGAAACGGCAGCAGCAGATTGGCTCCGGACACGCCGCCCATGGAGCAGACGAAGGCCACGGCGAAACCAGCGACCAAGGGAATCCAGGGGGCCACTTCGATTCCGGCGACGGGAAAAAACATGAAAACCTCCTTGGTTGGCGAAAAAGTCCGTACATGCCTTCAGCCCTTGAGGAGGCTTTCGGCATGCACGCCACGTAAGCCATGAACACGAAAAATATTGATTGCGTGTCAATTCGCGGCTACACCGGCGAGGATGGGCATGTCAAGGAGCACGTCCTTTGTCAGATCTGCAAAGAGCGTCGGTCTTGCCGCTGTCCAGGGGATTCATTTTTTTGGCTGGGGAACATGCCTTTGGAACCACTCCAGGTTGCGGCGCATGGCGTCCCGGAGCAGCTTGGGTTCCTCGGGCATATGGCCGCTGCGCGGATACACGACCATTTCCACCGGCGTCCCATGCTCGATGAGAGCCCGGTGGAGTTCCATCGCCTGGGTCAGGGGAACCATGGAGTCCTCGGCGCCGTGCTGGATCAGGACCGGTGTGGCGATGTTGGGCGCGTGAGAAATGGGCGAGCGGGCAAGGTACAGATCCCGCTTTTCCCAGGGGCTTCCCATCAGGTACATGGAAACCAGATTCCAGAGGCTGCTGGTCCCGTACATGCTGACGAGGTTGGTGATCCCGCCGCCGAGGGACGCGCCCTTGAACCTCTGGGTCTGGGCGATGGTCCAGGCGGTCATGTAGCCGCCGTAGCTCCAGCCCATCACCCCCAGGCGGTCCGGGTCCGCCAATCCGATGTTGATCAGATGGTCCACTCCGGCCATCAGATCCTGATAATCCATACCGCCCCAGTCCTCGACATTGGCTTTTCGGAACGCGGCCCCGTAACCGCCCGAGCCCCTGATATTCGGTCGGAGAATCGCATACCCCTGGGCGGAGAAGGCGGCGTACGGGTAGACGTAGGACATGGGATAGAAGGTGGAGCCGCCGATGAAGTCCTGGGATGAGGTGCTGGCGGGGCCTCCGTGGATCGCAACCAGCAGGGGTTGCATCTCCCCGGGCCGGTAGCCGACCGGGTAGGTCAGGAGTCCCTCGATCTCGTGACCGTCAGTCGATTTCCAGCGTACGATCTCGGTCCTTTCCAGCCCCTGGAGAGGCAGGTCTTCGTTGATGCGACTAAGTTGCTTTGGTTCGAAGACGTCCAGAGGCGAGACGTATACCTCTGGAGGCTCGGAGCTGTTCTGGAAGGTAGAATCCCACGGATGTCCTCGAGCTGTTCAGCCTGATCCCAGCCATGACTCCGCCCAGGGCGGACAGATCTTCCGGCTCCCGACCGTCCGCGGGCAGAACCGAGAGCGCGGTGCTTGTTCCCCGGTATTCCCAAAATAACAAAAAGTCGCCGTTTGCGGACCAGCCCAGCAAATGAGGCCTTTGGTCCGGCGTTTCGGCCAGACGTCGCGGAAGCCCCCCTTCGGCTGGAATCAGGAAGACCGCAAAAGCGCTGAAGTCGCAAGGAGGTAGATCTGATGCGATGTACGCGATCCAGCGGCCGTCAGGGGAGTACAGAGGGCTCTTGTTCATGGCCGGATCATGCACCAAGGGGGTGACTATTCCGGTTCCCACGGCGACGGTGGAAATGTCCGAAAAGAAGGAATTCGCCGGTTCAGGACTCGGAACGTGGGAAAAGACCATGAAATACCCGTCCGGAGACCAGTCCCAGTCCAAGACGCTGAAGCCCCCGGAAGTCACCCGGACGCCCGCTGAACGCGGCCCGTCGTCCCCCGAAGTCGCCGCCCCCGTGGGTGGACTCCACGGCACGATCCAGAGGTGTTTCATCCGGAAGGACTTCCCTTTGACCTGAGCGTCGTCCCGGGCCTTTTGAGCCGCCTTGGCGTTGTCCGGCAACGGGTCTGGAGCACGGAAGCCCAGGGAGCGTGAATCCGGTGCCCATTGAAAATCCAGAACCTCGGTATCCACGTCCGACACCTGCACGGATCGTCCACCCTCGGCCGGGATGATCCAGATGTTGGCGTCTCCGGACATGTCGGACAAAAAGGCGAGCCACCGCCCGTCAGGAGACCATCTGGGGCTGAACCAGACCGACTCCTCATCGCTGATCAGGGTGGCCTGGCCTCCTCCCGCGGATACAAACACCTGCCGCTCCCAGGCGCTCCGGTCGTCCGTCATGACGGCCCGTTTGACTACGTACGCCGCGACTTTTCCATCCGGGGAGACGTCTATGTCGCTGATCACGACGACGTTCAGGGTGTCGTCCACGGACCAGCCGTGGGCCTGGACGGGGACGCAAAGCAGAATAACAAAAACAGCCAGAGAATGGATCAGAACCGCCCCACTGGCCAAGGTCGCCAAGTGCGAAGTGTTTATGCGGAAAGAACTGCTCATGGACTCTCCTTTGCTGTGTTCCCATATACGTCTTGACTATCCTCCCCTGCAACCGCTTGGCCATGGTTTGTCGGGGGAATCGCCGGACCATGACCACCGGGATCAGGTATGCCAAGTGATGATAGATGATCATGGATTGAAAATGTCCGTGGCGCTACCGCCTAATAAACTTGGTGCGAAAGGACAAATCAATGGCCGGAGAAATTCAAACATTTTCTTTTAATTCAAAACACTACCAGCAAACAGCAAAGGGATTTGTCCGGAGCTTTGGGACATATCTCCGACATGTTTCACTGTTCACATTATTGCTTCAATATCAAATGTCGTTTACAGGCGCTTCGACAAAGGAGGTTATCTTGACAAGTCTCAGATCTACGGAAGCAACATCTTTTGGATCGGTTTTCCTGCTAGTGTGGACAGACGGAATGTTTCTCTTTTTCAACACGTTGCTGGCTTAAGCCCTGTAAAAACGTTTTCCATGGGTTTTCGTTCAATCTTGAATGTGCTCTTCAATCAGGGGGATATGATATGGAACATAGGCGAAAATGGCCAATACTGTTACTGATGGTAGCACTGTCCCTGGCGTTTAGCACGGCAACCCTTAGCGACCAAGCCTGGGCTAAGACGCAGGTTGAGCAGATCAAGCAGGCCAATGATCTGCTCCGTGCGGCGGAACGCAATATGCATGGAGGGAAGGCTGATCTAGCCCTGGCGGATCTGGTCAAGGCCGGTACTCTGCTTGAGGCTGCAAAGGCTGGAGGCGAAACGCCACAGCTGAAAACCGCCTTGAATAAGCATGTTAAGCTACTGGCCGATGTTCAGCGCCGCACTGGACAGAAGCAAGTCGATTCCGCCCAGCCGCAGGCTTCGCCCGGAGAAAAGGCTACAGTCAAAATGCCTGCGTCCGTGTCCCGGCAGTTCCTGGAGCTGAACCGGGAAATGAACAGAACCAGGTCAAGCCTGAGCTATGACCAATGGTGGGATTTAGCGCCCAGCATGCGCGAGGGTCGTCTTCAAAGCGCGGACGAGAACCTGGCCAAGTTCCGGACCCAACTCGACGAACTGATTGTCGGCCTTGATCCTGCCCTGGCCGATGCCCTGCAGGTTCAGGAAAATAAAGCACTGTTAGCAGAAATTGTTTCATGGCGTGAACGTCGGGGTTCGGAAACTGAGCCGGTTGCGGATGTGCAGCCAGCAGTGGCCGAAGCCCTGGCCATCGAGGAGAAATTGCTGGCCCTGCATACCAAACATAAAGATCGTTTTGTGGGGGTGTACGGTTCAACCATGATCAACGAAAGTCTACTGGAAGCCCAGTTCAAGCAAGGCCGCGACACTTTGGCTCAACTGGATGCCCTGGAGAGCGAGGTAGTGCCGACCATTCAGCCTGTGTTGGCTGTTATTGTTGAGAAATACGGCGACAACCCCATGGATATTGATAATTCGCTCTTTGCCCTGGGCCTAAAGAACGATCATTTTTTTGGTGGAGCCTTCCGAGAACTCTACTCAGGTTTGGAAAACATCCGCAAGTCCAGACAAGCCACCGGGCAGGACATGGCGGGCAGGGCAGGGCAGACCATGAGCGGCATTGCCGGGTACTCCGAGGAAATCCGTCTACAGAGGCTGGCTGAGGCGCGGGAGCAGCTTATTCTCGGAAAGGCTTTTGATCCGGCCAACGCAGAGATCAATAGGCTGTTGGGAGAGATGGATATTCTGTATGCCGACATCAGCGCAAGCATTGAAGCCGATGTGGACGCGCGCACTTGGGTCGGCGACATCAACGACTTTCCCGGGCCGGGGTTGCCGAATGAACTGACCGGGAAGGCCCTTGAGTATTTCCGGAGCCACCCCAGTTGGAATCCATCCGGTAAGGGCGTTGAGGTACTGGCTGTTGCCCTTCGAGGCCCCTGGGCCGTGGCAACTAGCGATATTTTCGGACGGGTTCTTCAGTGGCGCCTGCCCATCCATATAGCCATCACCAACACGGAAATGAAGGCCGAAAACATTGCCCGTGTTTATGAGTTAAGCATTCTAACCAACCAAGGGGTGCCAGGCAACGAGGATAAGAAGCCACCCTTTGCCGACTACTGGGTCGGCAACAGCTGGAATATGCGCCTGGATAAAACGCCGATCCAGAAATAGTTTCGGTAAAAACGCCCGGGGCTCAAGACCCCGGGCGTTTTTTATCGGGAATGGAATGTATCAATGAAAGTGAGATGAAGCGTTTGGGGGAAGCGGTCCACGGATAACCTAACGGCGGGTTGCCTGACGACCCTGCCGTCTCCAAGCCCCCGGCCTACGAACCGCCCCCATGTCCGAATGGCCTGAGCCCGGACAGGCGTTCCTCGATGCCGTATCTGGACAAAACCTCTTCCAGATCGTATCTGGACGGTATATCGTCAAATCCACTCCAGCCATGAAGGCTTCGTGGAGTTCCTTGCCGATTTCCATCACATGTTCGGGGGTGTATTCGTGTTCCATGGCGAATCCTCCACATCAGTCAGAACCCTGACGTCCACCGGAGTCAGAAGCTGCTCCGACATCCGGGACAAGATGAACTTCCAGCCTGCATCCCACTGCCTGGGCATACTGGTTCGCCCCGGACAGCGCCCACCCGGACCCGGGCCCGCGCCTGGTGCGATCCGAACCCTGAACCCGGCCTCTGGCCGTGGCCATTCCAGGAGAACAGCCATGATCCCGTTCCGCCCCGTTTTGCTCCTGCCGCTTCTGTTTTGCCTCCTGTTCCTGACCCTGCTCTTGCCCGGCTGCGCCGAGCAGCAGCAACCTGGCTCGGGCCAACAGAGCGGAGCGGACGGCCTGGCCGCGATGGAATCGGCTCAGCCCCAGCCAGCCCCGGCCCTGGACTTGGCCCTGGACCTGGAACAGGCCCGACGGGACTTTGCCCGGACGCCCTTCGAGGTGCTGGGCATCGGCGAGCGGGAATGGAACGGGGAGCCTGCTTTGGCCGTGTCCTTTTCCGTGCCCCTGGACCCGGATACGATCCTGGAGCGGCATCTGGACGTGCTGGACAGCGCGGGGCAACCCGTGGCCGGGGGCTGGCTGCTTGATCCGTCCGGTGCCGTGGCCCTGTTTCCGTTCATCGAACCCGAAGCCCGCTACCAGGTGCGGGTGTCCAGGGGGGTGAAAGCGCTCACCGGCAGCGAGTTGGACCGGGACCAAGAACAGTGGGTGACCAGCGCGGCCCTGCCTCCGGCGGTCCGCTTCACCAGCCGAGGTGCCCAATTTTCTCCGGAACTGACCGACGGCCTGGAGGTCGAGGCAACCAACGTGGCCGCGGTGGATCTGGACTTGTGGCAGGTACGCGCGGAGCATCTCAGCTCCTTCGCGGCCAAGCCCCTGGGCGGCCACGTGTCTGACATCCAGAATCTGCGGGAGATCGCCGACCTGCGCTATAGCGGGCGGTTCGACCTGGACGCCCCGGCCAACCACCGGGTGCGCCGACTGCTGCCGCTGCGCAGCCTGCCGCCCCTGGCCGAGGCCGGGGTCTGGATGGCCGTGCTCAAGGCGGCCGGGGATTATCCCTGGCAGTACCAGTCCACCTGGTTCACGGTCAGCGACCTGGGCCTGCACGTGCGCCGGTACGAGACCCAGACCCTGGCCTGGGTCCACGGGCTGACCAGCGCCGAGGCCCGGTCCGGGGTGCGGGTCCAACTGCTGGACGCGCACGGCACGGTGCTGCGCGAGGTGCGCAGCGACGACCAGGGCGCGGCCCTGTTTCAGGGCGTGGAGCCCGAGGCCGCCCTGGTCCTGGCCCGCATGGGCAGCCAGTTGGCCATGGTCTCCCTGAAACGGCCGGCCCTGGATCTGACCGAGTTCACCCTGCCCGCCCGGCCCCAGCGACCCCAGGAACTGTTTCTCTACGCCCCGCGGGACATCTACCGGCCTGGGGAAACCATGATCCTCAACGCCCTGCTCCGGGATCACGACGGCCGACGCATTGCCGACCAGCCGGTCCAGCTTGTCCTGACCCGCCCGGATGGCCGGACCTACCGCACCTTTGCCTGGCAGGGGGACGACCAGGGCTTCTCCACCGCGCAGGTGGCCCTGCCCGGCGACGCCCTGACCGGCAGATGGCGGTTCCAGGCCACCCTGGGTAACGGCGACACCTTCACCTATCCCGTGCATGTGGAAGATTTCCTGCCTGAACGGATGCGCCTGATACTGAGGGACGATTTGGCGGACGGCCTGGCCCAGGATCAGGCCCAGGATTTGGCCCAGGATCTGGCCCAGTCACCCATGTTGTCCATGGTCCCGACCCTGGAGATCCACGGCGAATACCTGTGGGGCGCGCCGGCCGCGGGCAACCGCGTGGAAACCACCCTGCGGGTTTCCGGCGCACGCAAGCTGTCCGCCAGGTTTGCCGATTTCCTGTTCGGTCCGGCCTCGCCGGGGCCGGATGAGACCCTGGAACTACCTGTCCAGATCCTGGACGAGTCCGGTCGGACCGTCCTGGAACTGCCCAACCACTGGGCTGAAACGGATCGTCCGATCCAGCTCCAGGCCATTGTCAGCCTGTTTGAATCCGGGGGGCGGCCCGTGACCCGATCCTGGCAAAGGGTGCTCTGGCCGAGTCCGACCCTGGTGGGGCTGCGGCCGCTCTGGACCGGCCCCATTGCCGATCCCCACGGTCAAGCCGGTTTCGAACTGATCCACGTGGACCCCGAGGACCGCCTGCTGGGCCTGGACATGGTCCGGGCCGAGCTGATCCGGGAGGACCAGGACCACTACTGGCGCTGGGGCGATGACGGCTGGCGCCGCCAGGAAAGCGAGGAGGAGCAGACCGTTTACGCCCGGGTACTGGGCTGGGCCGACGGAGAACGGGCCAGCCTGGACGTGCCGGTGGAGTACGGGCGGTACCGTCTGGAGCTGCGCGACGTCCAGGGTCGGCTCCTGGCCGCGCACCGTTTTTTTGCCGGCTGGCGCTGGGACGGGGACCAGGACGACCAGGGGGCGCGACCCGAACAGGTTGCCCTGCACTGGGACGCCTCGGCCTATGGCCCGGACGATATGGCCGGCTTGACCCTGGAAGCGCCTTTTGACGGCCATGCCCTGGTCACGGTGGAAGGCCCGACCCTGCTCTGGCAGGGCACGGCCCAGGTCCGGGACGGCCGGGCCGATATCCGCATCCCAGTCTCGCCCTCCTGGGACCGGCACGACTTATACGCCACGGCCCTGGTGCTACGGCCCGGCCAGCGCACCCAGTCCGAAACGGAGCAGCGCATGCCGCGGCGGGCCTGGGGCCTGCGCCACCTGCCCCTGGACCGGTCCTCACGGGATTTGCGGTTGACCATTGACGCGCCGGACCAGGTTCTGCCGGATACGCGGCTGAACGTGGTCGTCCAGGTTCAGGCCCCGCTGACAAAAAAGGATATGGGCGATACCGTGGCCGTGACCCTGGCCGCGGTGGATGCGGGCATTTTGAGCCTGACCGGGTTTGCGCCCCCTGACCCTTTGGCCTGGTTTTTCGGGCCCCGGAGCTACAGTCCGGCGCTACGCGACACCTACGGCGACCTGGTGGAGATCAGCCGGGCCGAGGCCGCGCGTCAGCGCTTCGGCGGCGACGCGGACCTGGCCCGGGGCGGGGACGCGCCCTTGAGCGAGGTCCAGGTGGTGGCCCTGTTTTCCGGCAAGGTGCTTCTGGATAACGACGGACGGGCCGAAATCCCCCTGGATCTGCCCTGGTTCAACGGCGAGGTGCGCCTGATGGCCGTGGCCTTCGATGATCAACGGGTCGGCAGCGCCGAGCGCCCGGTCAGGGTGGCCGCGCCCGTGGTGGCCGAAATCAATCTGCCCCGGTTCCTGGCCCTGGGGGATCGCATCGATGCCGTGTGGGACATCCAGAACCTGCTGCCCGAGGCCCGGGAACTGGAAGTGACCCTGGAAGGCGACGCGGCCCTGGGAGCAAACCGGGTCACGGAGGTGATCACCCTGGAGGCCTCCGGACGGACCCGAATGCATCTTCCGGTCCAGGCGAGCCAGACCCAGGGCCAGGATTCAACCCAAGGCCGGGGCGAGCTGCGCCTGAACCTGCGCAGCCGCGACGGCCAAGAGCCGGAAATCCTCATGGACCGGACCTGGTCCCTGGGCCTGCGGCCGCCCTATCCGGCCCAGCGCCACGTACGCCGCTGGATGGTTCCGGCCGGGCAAGGGCTGGTTCTGCACGACCGGACCGAGGCTTCCGCCGAGTCCCTGGCCGCGGACCTCCAGCTGAACACCCTGCAGGGGCGACTGGTCATTTCGTCCATCCCGCCCCTGGATCTGGACGACCAATTCCAGCATCTGGTGGAGTACCCCTACGGCTGCCTGGAGCAGACGGCCAGCCGACTGTGGCCCTTCCTCCTGGGTAGGGACGAGGACTGGCGGCGCTACGTTGCCCTGCATCCGGACCACGCCCTGGCCAAAGACCGGGCCCAGGTCGTGCGGCAAACCGTGGAACAGGGCATTGGACGCATTGCCGGGATGCAGCGTTACGACGGCGGTTTCGGCGCATGGCGCAACGACAGGGAGGAGGCGCACTGGCTGACGGCGTACGCCGCTGACCTGCTCTTGACGGCCCGGGATCACGGCCATGCCGTCAATCCGGAAATGCTGGACAAGGCCTTGCAGCGTCTTGGCCGGTATGTGGGAGCCGAACAGGGGATTCCGGGCGAGGGCCGCTGGCACAGCGAAGCCCCGGAACACTATCGCCTGGCCTACCGGGCCTATGCGGCTTTGGTCTTGTCCGGGGCCGGTCAGGCCAGACTGTCCGCGGTGCGCCAGATCTACGACCGGCACGCCGACGCGGCCCGATCCCCCTTGCCCCTGGCCCAGTTGGCCCTGGCCCTGGAGCGGCTGGGCGACGTGCGCCGGGCCGGGGAGGCCTGGCAAAAGGCCCTGGCCTGGACGGACGTGCGGCCCGTTTATGGCGGGGATTACGGCTCCCCGGTACGGGATCTGGCCTGGACCCTCCTGCTCAGCCAGGAGAGCCGCCTGCTGGCCCAGCCCGATCAGCGGGCCGTGCAGCCCTGGAATCTGATCTTCCCCTTGCAGCAAGCCCTGCGCGATCAGCAATGGCTGTCCACCCAGGAGCGCATGGTCCTGTACCGGCTGGCCCTGCTTCTGGAGCAGCGCGGCGGCGACCCATGGACCGCGGAGCTGTTGGTGGTCCCGCCCCATGCGACGACGGACGTTCACATCAATTTGCCTGTCTCGGCTGAACGGCAATGGTCGGATCACTGGTCGGCCGGAACCTGGCCGGCGCGACTGGAACTGATCAATACCAGTAACGGCCCGCTCTACGTCTCCGGGGTCGTACAGGGCTATCCCGCCCAAACCCCGCCTGCGCGGAGCCAGGGAATCGAGGTGGATCGACAATACTACGACCTGCAAGGCGAGCCCCTGTCCCTGAAGAACCTGGCCAGCGGAGACTGGGTTCTGACCCGGATCAGGGTGCGGTCCGCGACGGGAGCCGCGCTGCCGGACGTCCTGGTAGCTGACTTCCTGCCTGCCGGCCTGGAACTGGACAACCCGGCCCTGACCGGGGCCACTTCTTTTGACCAGGTCGTGGTGGAAGGCCGCCAGGTGCAGGACTGGATGCAGCAAACACGGCTGGCCCACCAGGAATTCCGGGACGACCGCTACGTGGCCGCGGTGGCCCTAGCGGGCCGCGAAACGGCCGAGCTGTTCTACCTGGCCCGAGCCGTAACCCCCGGACGCTTTACCGTACCCCCGACCCAGGTGGAGGACATGTACCGGCCCATGCTGCGGGCGGTAGGAGGTACTCCGGGCGTGGCGACCGTCAGGGAGCGGGGAGTGCCGGGAGATTGAACCGTAACCCAGCCATGCTGCCACGCACCCGCCACCCCCTTTTCCTGGGCCTGCCCTTGGGCCTGTCCTTGGGCCTGTCCTTGGGCCTGTTCGCGGCCCTGATCTGCGCCGTGCTTTGGAATCTGTCCCTGGCCTTGTTTCTGATGCTGGACGCGGCCTTGCCCTTGCGTCTGCCCGAGGAGCAGGGCCGGGATTTTGCCCAGTTGGTCGCCGACGCCCAGGGCCGACCCCTGCGGGCCTTTCCGGACGCCGACGGCGTGTGGCGCTATCCGGTCGCGCCGGAGGACGTCTCGCCCTTGTACCTGACTGCCCTGCTGGCCTACGAGGACCGCTGGTTCTTCCATCATCCCGGGGTCAATCCCCTGGCCCTGCTGCGGGCCCTTGGGCAGTGGGGCCGGTACGGGCGGGTCGTGTCCGGCGGCTCCACCCTGACCATGCAGGTGGCCCGCATTCTCCACCCCCATCCCCGCAGCCTTGCGGGAAAGACCGGACAGATGTTCCGGGCTTTGCAGCTGGAGCGTCGGTTCTCCAAGGACGAAATCCTAACCCTGTACCTGAACCACGCGCCCTTTGGCGGAACCCTGGAAGGGGTGCAGGCGGCCAGCTACGCCTATCTGGAAAAGCCCGCCTCCAGCCTGACCCATGCCGAGGCCGCGCTGCTGGCCGTGCTGCCCCAGCGGCCCAGCGCCTTGCGCCCGGACCGCCACCCGGAACGGGCCGTGCAGGCCCGGGACAAGGTGCTCCAGCGCCTGGCCCGAACCGGGCAATGGTCGGCCCGGGAGATCGACGAGGCCCGCATGGAGCCGGTCCTGGCCGGGTTCGAGGCCCGGCCCCTGCTGGCCCCTCTGCTGGCGGACAGGCTGCGGGCCGCGCATCCGGATCGGACGGTGATCGCCACCTTCGTGGACAGCGGCTTGCAGGCCGCTGTCCAGGATCTGGCCGCGGACCACATCAGCGGTTTTCCGCCCGGGACCTCGGCCGCGGCCCTGATCGTAAACAACGCCGACCTTGCCGTGCTGGCCTATATCGGCGCGGCCCGCTACGGCGACGAGACCAGCGCTGGGTTCGTGGACATGGTCCAGGCCGTGCGCTCGCCGGGCAGCGCGCTGAAGCCGTTCATCTACGGGCTGGCCCTGGACGAGGGCCTAGTGCATGCCGAATCCCTGCTCCTGGACGCCCCCCTGGCCTTTGACGGCTACCGCCCCCAGAATTTCGACGCCCGTTTCCTGGGGCCGGTCAGCCTGAGCGAAGCCCTGCAACGCTCCCTGAACGTGCCCGCTGTACAGATTCTGGCTGAACTCGGGCCTGGCCGCTGGTTCGCCCGGTTGCAGCATGCCGGCCTGGATGTCCGGCTGCCGGCCCGCGCCCAGCCCAACCTGTCCATGGCCCTGGGCGGGGTCGGGGTGCGCCTGGATCATCTGGCCGGGGTCTATGCCGCCCTGGGTCGGGACGGCATGGCCGGCCGGATCAGGTTCACGCCGGATGAGCCGCTTGCGGAGCGTCGGCTGATGTCCCCGGAAGCGGCCTGGATCATCCACCACGTCCTGCGCGTTCCCCTGGAGCAGTCCGGCGAGTTGCACCGCCTGACCCGCACCCGCCTGCCCACCGTGGCCCACAAGACCGGCACCAGCTTCGGCCATCGCGACGCCTGGGCCGTGGCCGTCACGGCGACCCATACCGTGGCCGTGTGGATCGGTCGGCCCGACGGCGCGGCCCTGGCCCACAACACCGGCCGCGTCTCGGCCGTGCCCCTGCTGCACCGCCTGCTGCTCCTGCTGCCCCCGGAAAGCTGGCAGCCGCCGCCACGGCCCGCGAATGTCATGTCCGCGGCCATCTGCTGGCCCCAGGGCACCCTGGCCTCGCTCCAATCCCCGGAAGACTGCCATCGCCGCCGCCAGGCCTGGCTCATTGACCAAACCGCCCCGCCAACCCTGCGCGACCCCCTGCTGGCACCCGGGGAAACCCTACGCCAGCAGGCGCGGAGCAGCCCGGATGCCGACCACGGCTCTGCCGCCAGGGAACCGCAAACCATCCAGCTCTGGCCGCCCACCCTGGAGCCCTGGCTGCCCGAACGCTGGCAGCGGGCCAGCCTCCTGCCGCGCTTCGACCCGCTCCAGGCCCGGCCCGAATCACCCCGCGGAAGGCTGCTGGTGCAAGGCATCCAGCCCAACGCCGTACTCAGCCCCCTGCCGAGCCGGTCCTCAATGCCCGACCTGCACCTGTCCGCCATCGGAGTCCAGGGCGAGGCCCACTGGTTTCTCAACGGCATCTGGCAGGGCCAGACCTCGGGCCAGGGTCCGGAACACCACTGGACCCTGTCCGCGCCTGGCCCGGGCGAACAGCGATTGGCAGTTATGGACCAAGCCGGGAAATTCGAACAGGTTTCCTTCAGAGTGCTGGAGCGGTGAGGCTTTTCCCCATACCCGACTTTTCGGGTTGCTACCGCGGCATGTCCTCAAGGTGATTCTTCATGCTGTGGTGATGCTGCTGGTCGGGGACCCGGATGCGGGTCAACGACGAACTTCACGGCATCGCGCTGCACGCGGCGGCTCTGCACACCATGGTAATCCTGTTCTCATTTATCAGGAATTGGGAACGCTTTCGGAATCGGAGACAAGCAGGATAATCTCATCACTACGCAAATGCTTTTGAGCAGTTCCATTTGCTGAGTCGTCGCGAAGTGATTATTGTCCCTCCCACGGATCGAACTGCTCATCTGAAGATGAATCGCCAAGCTGCTTCGGACTGACGCGGACCTCATACTGTATGTGGTTGGGCACATGGACAGTGTCGGCGGATTCGACTACAACATGTATTTGATCCGCAAACGCGCCCAGGCAGCGTCCCAGGAACTGACCGACAGATACGGTTTGGATGGGACCAGGCTGAAGAGTGCCGGAGTTGGCTTCCTGGCCCCGGTAGCCCCCAATGATGATGAAGACGGCCGTGCCCTGAACCGGCGGGTGGAACTCGTCAAGGATTCCGGGAGAGACTGAACGTATGACAGTAATAATGTCAGTTTTTTCTTGGTAATCAGGGGATCGATTTTTTGAGAGTTCAGAATAATAACACTATTAAATGGCTTACGCATAAAGCCTGATAAAAGGAAAAATGAAAATCTCATTTGAAGAAGAGAATGATGCCGTGGTGTTTCGTGTCTCCGAATTCCACAAGAAATACGAAAGTGTATTGAAAATTTGTTTTTACTCCCAAGAAAGCAGCAGCTACACGAAACGATTTCCCAAAAACACAAAATATCTGGATAAGATAATGAAATACTATTATGATCATGCACAGGACATGTTTGATCAATTGGGGTATTTCAAACCTATTCCTTGGGATATTGCTCTATTTGATTTTGCAAAAGAGCTAGAGAATAAGGATATTAACTGGTGGTTGACCGGTAGTTGCGCGGTTTGCGTAAGAGGTATCCCATTAAATCCTCACGATGTTGACATAATGATTGATTCTTCAGATGTTTACAAAATCAGTGACATGTTCTCTGATTACCTGATTGAGCCAATAGTCGACACAAATGGGTGGTTAACAAAAGACTTTGGAGTAATCTTCCGACATGCAAGGATAGATATTGCTTCTGATCCGCAAGATATATTAGATAATCCAGAACCAATCGACTGTGGCCCATCCGCACTGGCCAATCTGGAAGAAGTGAATTGGAAAGGTTTAATAATAAAAGTGCCTCCATTACATCTGTCACTCAATGTTAATAAAAGACGTAAAAGAATCGACAGAGTCACAAAAATAGAGCAATATTTGAATCAAATCAGCTAACAAATGCATACACCCCACTCTACTCGCAGCTTTTGCGTCGATCTTGGCAAAGCAGGTGATGCTTGGATTTGTCTTCCCATAGCATCCTGATAATGGCTCGGATACTCTTCATGGTACACATCGCCTGTTTTCAAGGCTACTGCTGACTCAATATGAATTTATTACAATTTAGTTGGTGAACTGACATGCAATAATTTCGTTTTACAAATTCTATGCTGAAAATATCCTGTACTAGATCAGACCATCATATAAGAAATTAGAGATTATCGTGTTATGAAAAAAATATTGCTTACTCTTGTGGTTATTTGTTTTACCATACTCAGCAGTTGCATGAAAAACGCGGACTGGCAATCCGCGATAGGAGGAAAAACAATACGGCATGAAAAAGATAACAGATTAATATGGCAGTATTTAACAGGCTCAGATGTTTATTCATCTGTTGCAATCAGTGAAGATAATATTATTTATAGTGGGTCAGATGATGGATTTCTATATGCATTGAATAGTGATGGAACATTGCGATGGAAATTTAAAGCCGGGAATGAAATATATTCTTCACCTGCCATATCACAAGATAAAACAATTTATTTTGGTTCAAAAAATGGGTATATTTATGCGGTTGATGACAATGGGAATCAAAAATGGAAATACAAATTGGGAGGATATGTTTGGTGCTCACCAGCGATAGATTCTAATGGAACAATCTACATTGGATCTAAAGATGGCTATTTTTATGCATTTTCCCCTAATGGAGAGGTAAAATGGAAATTATTGGTAAAAGGATGGATTAGATCATCACCGTCAATTGATGAAGAAAATGGCTCTATATATTTTGGCACAGATGAGGGAAATAAATTCTATTCTGTTTCTTTTGATGGAAAAATCAAATGGATATATGAATGTACTGGTGAAGTTCCAGGATCTCCTGCTATCGATAATTATGGAAATGTATATTATGGTACAGAAGATGGTTGGATATATTCAAACGATAAAGATGGAGTATTAAGATGGAAAACATATTTAAGATCATCACTAAGATCTTCTCCTGTAATAGGGAAAAACGGTGATATCTATATTGGATCATATGATAATAATTTATACTCGCTAAACAAAGACGGTTTAATAAATTGGAAGTATCGCACAGAAAGCTGGATACGTTCTACTCCTATAGTAGGGGAAAATGAAATTATATATATTGGATCTGATGATGGTTGGATTTATGCTTTAGACATTAATGGCGAGTTAGTAGACAAATACGGCTTGACAGATGCACTTTATTCATCCCCTAGTATTAGCAATGATGGAATAATGTATTTTGGCACAGACGATGGCTATATAAATGCTCTCAAGGTAAATTCCAATGGCATTCTGCAAAAAACTTGGTCGAAATTCAGAGGCAATATTTTAAATAATGGTAAATTATGAGACAATAAACTGCATTATTTCATATTAATGAAACATTTTATTGCGATTTCAATAAGCAACTCACATTACGTATGAGATATTAATCTCTTGTTCGATATCCGTTATCTGGTCACAAAAATACTTGAACAGCTTCCTCATTACATGAAAATGGATTACGAAATGCCATGAACCCAGGATACTCTCCATGAAGAGGGACCTCGCATGCTTGATCCACAACCTCTGTATTTGTATACTGATTACCTGATCGTCTCCTATTACATCACCACAATGAATGATGTCCTTGCAAAAAACAAAATGTCTTTTCGCGGCATAATGAAACAATAACAACCTGTTTTCAACCAAAATTCAACCATCATCTTTCTACAAGTAGAAACACGTTTCAGACAGGTCGCGTTACTGCTTGGTCTTGTTCGGGGCGCTTTGCGCGGGCTTGATTCTTGTCCTTTCCGGGTGCTCATCATTTGAGGAGCGAAAGGGGAAACTGCTGCAGACAGCACTTCAGGCCAGGAGCGACAAGGCCTCCAACGCTGTGGCCAAACTCAGCGGGCAGGAGCATTTAGCCAGGGTCGCCCTGAAGGAAATAACCGACCCGGATACCCTGGAAAAGTACGTCCTGGAACACGCGACGGAGGGAAAGCCGTTTGACCACAGCACCCGCTACAAGGCCATAGGCTCCAGGAACCTGCATCCCAACAGATGCAATTGATTTGTTTGAAACCAACAGTAATTGTGCAGATATGAGCATCCGGCACTGCTCGACTCCAACGGTCGAACAATCGCAAACCCGCCCACGTCTCAGGTCTTCACTATATACCGGTCTGCCTCATTGAAAAAAGTGATGTCCGCGTATCCGGCATAAATTTTCCCCGAGTGGCTGACGTTTTCCGGAATGTAATAAACATCCCCCTGGCAATATTCGGTTTTGACTCCGTCAATGGTCAACTCAATCCTCCCGCGAAGAACGAATCCGATTTGCGCCGCATGCGCATGCTCCGGAAGATCCACGTCGTTTTCAAACTCCATGAATATTACCTGGTGGTTCTTGGCCTGGGACAAGTAGGCCGTGATGCCCGCGAGCGGGATGTCGGCCCGCGGCAGGTTTCGGATCGGATATGGAAAGAGAGTGGGCATTGTTGCTCCTTCATAACGCCCCATACCTAGGTGGTTCAACTGGTTTGCATCGGACGACGGCTGATAATTTTGCCCCGGCCGCGCTTTTCACTACAGTGAACCTTCATGCCTTGATCGGCAATACGCCCCAAGATTGGCCCACGGAACACACTGAAAAGCACGGGAAACCTTGGGGACAACGGCACCTTGCCCTCGGCATTTTCACGAGTTTCAGCAAAATTTCGCTGTAGTGTTATCTGTCCCAGCCTTGCGAGCTGGGCCGCTTGGCCCGGAACGGACGGACCGTGGCGGGTCGTTTGCGCATGGGGCGCTGGTCATCGTCCGCTCGTCCGCCGTCCGAAACCTCCTTGACCTCGATCCGCAGCCCCCGAATCTGGTTCCCGTCCATCACCCGCACCACGTCCTTGGCGAATTCCGTGGGGACTTCCACGAAGCAGCGGCTGTCCTGCATCACGATCTTGCCGATCTGCCTTCCGGAGAGGCCTGTTTCCCCGGCAATGGCCCCGACCACGTCCCGCACTTCCACCTGTTGATTGCGACCGACGTTGAGCATCAGCCGGGTCATGCCCTGCTGCGGCCCGCTCTCCCGGAATCCGGGGCCAGGACGATTCCGGTCCTGATCCCGATCACCGGACCGACCGCGGGACGGCTCGTTGAACAGCAGCGCATCCTCCTGTTCCTTCCTGGGCGGTCCCATGAGTATTTTCAGCATCGCCGCGGCCATGTCCAGGGAAGAGACCTGTTCGTTCTCCAAAAAGTGCTCAACCACTCTTACCTGTTTTTCCAATCCGCCTTGAGCCATGCTCTCCCGGATGCCGCTCAGGAACTTATCGGTTTTGGCCTGTTCCACGTCTCCCACGCTGGGTACGCTGCGCTGAACCATCTTGGCCTTGGTGAACCGCTGGATGTCCCGCAGCTTGTAGAACTCCCGGCCCGAGGCGAAGGTGAAGGCCCTTCCGGTCCGTCCGGCCCGGCCCGTGCGCCCGATACGGTGGACGTAGTATTCCACGTCGCTGGGAATATCGAAATTAAAGACCGCTTCCACGTCGTCCACGTCGATGCCCCTGGCGGCCACGTCCGTGGCTACCAGAATCTCCACGCTGCCCGACCGGAACTTGCCCATCACCCGGTCGCGCTGCACCTGGTTCATGTCCCCGTGCAGCCCCTCGGACATGTACCCCCGGGCCTGAAGGTGCTCCACGATCTGATCCACGCCCCGCTTGGTATTGGAAAAGACGATGCTCAGCTTGGGGTTGAACACATCGATGATCCGGCACATGGCCTCCAGCCGCGAGCCTCGGGGCACCTCGTAGAAAAACTGCTCGACGTTCGGCACGGTGAGCACTTTCTGGGATACCTTGGCCAGCAGCCGGTCCGTCTGATACGTATCCGCTAGGCGCAAAATCTCCGAGGGCATGGTCGCGGAGAAGAGCACGGTCTGTCGATTGGCGGGCACGGTCTGAAGGATCAGCTCGATGTCTTCCCGGAAACCCATGTCCAGCATCTCGTCCGCCTCGTCCAGGACCGCGATCCGGACCTTGTCCAGCTTGATGGTCCCCCGGTCCATATGGTCCATGACCCGGCCCGGGGTGCCGATGATCACCTGCGCCCCCTGGCGCAGCACCCGGATCTGCCGATCGATGGGCTGCCCTCCGTAGACCGGAAGCACGGTGACCCCTTTGCGGTATTTGGCCAGGGTGTTCAGCTCCTCGGCCACCTGGATGGCCAGTTCCCGGGTCGGACAGAGCACGATGCCCTGGATGTCCCGACTCGTGGGGTCAACCTTTTCCAAAACCGGGATGCCGAAGGCCACGGTTTTCCCCGTTCCGGTCTGGGCCTGGCCGATGACGTCCCGTCCCTGCATCAGCATGGGGATGGCCAAGGCCTGAATGGGCGACGGCTCCTCAAACCCCATGTCCTGAATGGCCTTCAGTGTTTCCTCGGATAGATTCAGTTCTTCAAAACGTTCGATTGTCATGGTCAGTATTCCTTTTGGGTTCTTGGCTTGGGAGCCGTGGTCGCTATTGCTTGAGATATTAAAAATGGTCGAGGGATCATTGATCCGCTTCGACGCCGTCCAGGCTTTCCATATCCTCGTAGGCCTCGGGGACGAATCGAGGCGTGCACACGACCAGAAAAAGCAGGTCAGAAATGCCGGGATTACTGATGCGTTGAGAAACGCCGGGGGGAATCAGGACCACGTCTCCGGGCTTCACGGTGTCGGCAGGCCGCCCGTCGATTTCCACCAAGCCCTGGCCTTCGAGAATGATGTACCGCTCCATGATGCCGCGCAGACGGTGCAAGCGGGTCGTGACGCCGGGCAGGACACGGGCCCGGGCCACGGACACGTCCTCGTCCCGGTCGGAGTTCCACCATTCGCTGATAAAACAGCGTTCCTCGAAAAAGTATTCGTCCATCATGGAGCCCTTGTACGTCAAGGGCGTTGTCGTCGTCATCCGTCCTCCGTCATCGTATTCAACAAACCACGGGCAAAGGCGTTTCCAGGACGATGGCCCGCTGTGAAACGTCCGCCCGCCAAGCCAACGCCTCCACGCCCAGGGCGGACACTCGGCGAAGGGTTTGGCCGTAGACGGGATCAATGACGTCCGCCGGGGACAGTCGGCGGGCATCACCGCGCTGGACGCAGAAAAAGATCACGGCCCGGTGTCCCTTGACGACCAGTTCGGCCAGGGTTTCCAGATGCCGGGAGGCCCTGACGCTCACGGCGTCCGGAAAGATCGCGGTGCCCTGCTCATCCACCGCTGTGACGTTCTTGACCTCCACATAGCAAGCCCGATCTTCGGCGTTTTCCAGCAGCATGTCGAGCCGTCCATTCTCCACCACGACCTCCCGGCGCACCGGTCGGTAACCGGCCAGTTCAGCGGCCTTGCCCTCGGCCAGGGCCTCCCAGACCAGACCGTTGCTCCTTCCGGTATGGATGCCCACCAGCACGCCGGACTCGGTCTCGGTCAACTCCCAGGTCCAGGGATATTTGCGTTTGGGGTTTTCCGCCCGGCTCAACCAAACCCGGCTCCCCGGACTCGAACACCCGAGCATGGACCCTGTGTTCGGGGTGTGCGCCGTGACCACCTCGCCGCTCTCCAGCCGGACGTCCGCCAGGAAGCGCTTGTAGCGCCGAATCAAAACACCGGTGATCAAAGGCTGGGGGAGCAGCATTCCGGCAACCTCGGCACAACGTGGCGCATGGAGACAGGCAAGAAGGGCAAGCCCCTACTCGACGAACCGCAACGTCAGCCGGAAGCGCTCTTCCCCGCCGGAAGTCAGCCGCAGCGGACGACAGAAATAGAACGCCGAACCCTGGGGGGTGCGCTCGAAGCCGCTTTCGGACTTGGTCACGGCCCACAGCGGAACATGGCGCAACGTGGCCTCCGGGCTGACCTCCACCAGAAACCGTCCCTGGGAATAGGGACAGGCAAAGGTCACGTCCGCGAGAGCAACGAAACTCCAGGACTGTTCGAGGTCTTTTTCCTCTTCCCCGCCGCCATTGCCATGGGATCGTCCGGTACACCGCGAAGTCAGACCCAAGGCCAGTTCCGTGGCCCAGATCGCGTTTCGGACATCACCCCCGCAAGCCGTAATCCGGTAATCCACCTCCACCCGGTCCGTGAACAACCGAAAGGACTTCTCTACGTCCAGTCCTCGCGAAGGGTCTCCTACCGGCTTGTCGAAGGAGTTTTCTGTAAAAGCCATCCGGCCCGTAAACGCCGCCTCCATCCCCTCCTTCAGTCCTTGAATCTCCCAGGTCATGGCCGTTTGCCAGGAGCTGGCCAAGGGCTGGAAGCGTCCGTGAGTCAGATCATCAAGACTGGTCTCGTCGGGCAGGAGATAATCCGCGAAGGGCATATGGTCGAACCGGTCATAGTCCAGTAACCGTTCCAGCCCCGGCTCCTTGGCCCGCACTTCCGCGGAGTGGATATGGAAAAACTCCTTCCATTGCGGATGGTCCGGCGTGATCACCTCGCCTTTTTCCGCGGCTTCCCGCAGGGCCTGATGATACGGTTCGGGATGCCGGGCAAAGGCCGTGGCCAAATTCAGGCGCTTGGGCAGGTAGTCCAGCTCCTTGGCCGCGGCCCCGTTGGCCGGGCTCAGAAAGAGCTGCCAGGGACCGAACCGCGCATGCACTTCCTCGCGTCCGTCCACGTCCACGTCCCGGACGGACCAGTGGGGAGAGGGCCACAGGCCGGACTCTTCCTGGGCCGCCAGGAGATTGCTGGCATTGGCTTGACGCAGATGGGTCAGGTAGACCCCACCGAAAACCCCGTGCCAGTAGGCGCAGTTGCACTGGCTGGCCCAGACCCGCTTGCGGCCCGACTCCACGGCCGCGTCCTCGCCCCGCTCAGCGGCCAAACCGTCCAGGGCCCTGGAAAGGTCAAGCCCCCGCTTCTGCAGCCAGTTCACTTCCGGATATTTGACCAGAAAGTTGCGCCAGAACCCGCCGGACAGAAACCGGGAAATATCCTGGGTCTCGCAGGCCCGGCGATAGGTTCCCAGGGTCGCGGCCTCCTGGGTGGGCATGGCCCAGTCCATCATTTCCAGATAAGAGGCCGTGGGCAGGTAGACTCGGCCCTGGTCCGCGTGACGCTCCATGTACTCGGCCGGAGTGACCGTCTTGATCCAGTCCCGCCGCTCCAGCAACCCGTCGAAAAAGCGGCGCATATAGCCCTGTTCCCAGCAATGCTCGTGGGTTCTGGGCCACAGTCCGAACCGCTCGGCGTCGTCGCCCAGGCAGGCCAAAGGCGCGATGCCCTGGTTCCGACCCAGCTCGGCCAGATCGCCCAGCATGGTCCAGACCGCGTCCAGAGGCTGCCAGGGGATCAACCGGCGCAGCGGCTTGAGATTGACCAGGAGGCGCAAGGGATGGCCGCAGTCCTCGGTCAGCCAGGTTCCGACCAGGCAGCGCACCCCGGCCCTGTGCAGGTGGTTGTCGTCCACCAAACTGTAGCGGAGGCCCAGGGGTGCCAGCCAGGACGGCAGGTGCGGCTCCCAGACCCGCTCGGTCAGCCAAAGCCCGGTGGGCGTGACGGACCAAAGGTCTTCCATGGCTCGGATGTGCATCCGCACCTGACCCTGGGCATCCTCGGGCCGGAGCATGGGCAGCACGGGCTCGTAATACCCGCCTGCCAGAATCTCCACCTGCCCGCGCTTGACCAGTCGGCCCACCTGTTCATGCACCGCGGGCCGATGCTCCAGCAGCCAGTCCAGCAGACAACCGGAAAAATGCAGCCCGACTCGGATATCCGGATAGTCCCACAGGTGATCCAACAGCGGTTTGTAGGCCAAATCGTAGGCATTGGCGAAAACATGATCGAAATTGCCCACGGGCTGATGAAAATGCAGCACCAGGGAGAAATACACGGGGGATTTGGGCATGAAACGCATTCCTCTAAAACGGCAGCTCGGAAGCCGGAGTTTCCCGCTCCTGAAACGTGGTCTTGTAGGTCAATCCGGCCAGAGGCAGGCGATTGACCGGAACTTGGCGCAGACGCAGGCCGAGGCCCAGAACGCGGCGAAGTTGAGCGCGCAGTATCTCCAGGGTCGCCCCGGACAGCGGGCCGTCCTCGGGATGGGCCAGGACCAGTTCCACCTGGTCGCCCAACCCGTGCACCGTTTGAATCACCAACCGAAAATCCGAGGACTCCGGGGCCATATCCCGGATCACCTGCTCCACCAGTCCGGGATGGACCCGGATGCCGCGAACCGAAACCGCGTCGTCGCTGCGCCGGAAAACCGGGGACAGCCGGGCCGAGTTTCTTCCGCAGGGGCAGGCCGCCAAGTGCAGCCGACTAATGTCCCCGGTCCGGAAACGAATCAGCGGATAGCCCTGGGTGGTCAGGCTGGTCACCACCACCTCGCCTTCCTCGCCGGGGGCGCGTGGCTGGCCGGTTTCCGGGTCCACGATCTCCACGTAAAAATGGTCCTCGGCCAGGTGCATGCCGCTTTGCTGGACGCATTCCGCGGCCAGGGCCGGCTCGATCATTTCCGCCACGCCGTAGACCGTATACGCCCGTAGCCCCAGGCCGCGCTCCAGCAGCCCGCGCACCTGGGGTTGCAGCGCCTCCGGCCCGAACAGGCCCACCCGCAGATGCAGCCCGGAGCCGCTTTCCCCTTGGCCTGGGCCTTCGGCCGGTGTCCGGCTTTGCGCGTCCTGAAGCGTCTTGATCAGGCTCAAGGCAAAGGCCGGGGTGCTGGCCAGCACGGTGGAGCGGAAGTCCCGCATCATCTTGATCTGCAAGGCCCCGGACACCGTGGCCGCCGGGGTGAGCACCGCGCCCAGGGATTCCGCGCCCTGATTGAAGGTGAAGGCTCCGGGAAACTGGCTGTAGTGAAAGGCCACCTGAATGATGTCCGTTCGGCCCGCGCCGGCCGCGGTCATGGCCCGGCACATCAGCTCGGTCCACATCCGCAAGTCCTGCCGCGTATAGCCCACCACGATGGGTTCGACGCTGGAAGCGGCCAGCCGCAACTGAACCACGTTGCGCAGCGGCACGGCGAACAGGCCGTAGGGGTAGGCCCGGATCAGGTCGTCCCGTGTCGTGAACGGAAGCCCGGCCAGGTCGCCCACTTCCCGGACATCCTCGGGCAGCAGCCCGATCTCCCGAAATCTTTTGGCGTAAAAATCCACGTTCCGGGCAACCAGATTGAGGGTCATCTGCACGCGTTCCAGCTGGACCTGCGCCAGGTTCTCCCGATCCATGCATTCCGCTTGCGGATTCCAAATGGCATGTTCCATATCCAGACTCCAAACTCACCGACTCAAACCAACAAAAACCACCGCCCCTCATCAGCCATCAACCTTCCGCCTTCACCCTTCATCCTTCCCTCAGCGCTCCCATTTTGCCTTGTAGTCCCGGCCCAGGTACGCCCGGCGAAAATCGTCGTTGCCTTGCAGTTCCTCGGACGTGCCGCTGAGCAGCATCCTTCCGGCCTGCAGGACGTAGGCCCGGTCGCTGATGCGCATGGCCGCCAGAGCGTTCTGCTCCACCAGCAGGATAGTCAGGCCTTCCTGTCGCAGTTCCGTCAAGGTCCGGAAAATCTCCTTGATCACCAGGGGTGCCAACCCCAGGGACGGTTCGTCAAGGATCAGCAACCGGGGCTTGGCCATCAGGGCACGGGCAATGGCCAGCATCTGCTGCTCGCCGCCGCTCAAGGTGCCGGCCTTCTGCTCCAGGCGCTGCCCCAGAACCGGAAACAGCTCCAGCAACCTGGCGCGATTGGCCCGAATCTCCGCCTGAGCCGCCCGGCGCAGGGCGAAGGCCCCCAGGTCCAGGTTCTCCCGCACGGTCATGGACGGAAACAGTTCCCGGGCTTCCGGAACCTGAACCAGACCAGCGGCCACGATCCGGTGAGGCGGCAGGGTCGTCAGGTCCGCGTCCTCGAACCGCAGTTCGCCTGAAAAAGGACGGATCAACCCGCTGACCACCTGCAACAGGGTGCTTTTTCCCGCTCCGTTGGCCCCCACAAGACAGACCGTCTCGCCCTGACCCACGTGCAGACTGACCCCGTGCAGCACGGCGATCCCGGCATATCCGGCGCTCACATTGCGAATGCGCAGCATGTTCCCCTATTCCCCCCTACTCCCCAAGGTAGGCCGCGATCACGTCCGGGTCGGCTTGAATCTCCCGCGGCGGCCCCTGAGCCAGCAACCGACCGTGATGCAGCACCATGACGTGATCCGTATGGGTCATGACCATGTCCATGTCGTGCTCCACCATGATCATGCTCAGGCCGCCGCCGCGCAGATCGTGCAGCAGTTCGGCCATGGCCTCCCGCTCGGCCATGGTCAGCCCGCCCATGGGCTCGTCCAGAAGCAGCAGCCGGGGCTCGCCGACCACGGCCCGGGCCAGTTCCAGGAGCTTGCGCTGCCACAGGGACAGCTCGCTCACAGGCCGGTCCCAGACTTCGGCCAAATCGTAGCGTTCCAGCACGGCCAGGCCCGTATCCCGCAAGGCCCGCTCCTCCCGCCGACTGCCAGGGCTGCCCAGCAAATGGCCCAACAATCCAACCTGACCGCGACAATGCAGCCCCAGGAGCAGGTTGTCCAGAACGTGCATCTCCAGCACGAGTTGCACGGCCTGAAACGTCCGGGCCAAACCCAGCGCGGCCCGCTGATGCACGCCCAGCCCGTCCAAAGGCCGCCCGCCCAGAACCACCTCCCCGCGCTGAGCCGCGTACAGCCCGCAGATCACGTTCAAAAGCGACGTCTTCCCAGCCCCATTGGGTCCGATCAGCGCCGTCCACAACCCCGAGGACACGCCCACGGTAATATCCGAAAGCGCCTGCAACCCACCGAAACGCAGGGAGATGTCGCGCAGAGAGAGGAGGTATGATTCGTTGTCGCTCATGAAAGTCTATATTGATAAATCTGGTTTCAGGGACCAATCAAGGTGTGTCTCTACAGCACACCGTATCATTTTCTTCCCCGTCACGCATTTCGCGCATCCATTCATCCGTAGAGCCTTTCATGCCAAACTGCTTTCCATACCCAAGAAGCTCTATAGTGTCTTCGTATATATCTATATTTTTTGCATAAACAGCAAAAAAAAACTTTTCAATGGCCTTTAAAATAATCGCATCATAATAAAACATGCCGCACTTTACACATACGTCAACAGGAGTATTCGGTACAAGGAGTGTTTTCTCTTTATACGAATATAAATAATCAACCTTTCTTTGGTCATAATCCGGAGAACCACAAAAATGACAATTACATTTTCTCATTGCGTTGCCTCCAAGGCTTCACCATGACTCCCACAATCCGCTTCATTCCCTCCCCGACCGCAGGCAAGAGCCCCTTGGGAAAAAACATCAGGACCAGCATCAAAATCAGGCCGTGGAGCAGGATCATCAGGTCAGGCCAGGCGTGGAGCCATTCCGGGAGCAGGAGCAGGAAGGCCGCGCCGAAGATGCCGCCCCAGAGGTTGCCCAGGCCGCCCAGGGCGGTCATGGTCACCAGTTGCAGGGAGACGAACATGTCGAAGCTGTGCGGACTGATGAACTGGAAATAGTGGGCGTACAAGGCTCCGGCCATGGCGGTGAGCAGGGCCGCGGCCACGAACAGGCCGACCTTGTAGCGGGTCACCGGGACGCCCAGGGAGGCCGGCAACAGATCACCCTGGTGCAGGCTGCGCAAGGCCCGGCCCGGACGGGTGCGCAGGAAATTGGCGCACAGCCAGAGTACCAGCAACAAGACGGCCCAGACCAGATAGAAAAAATTGCGGTCGTCGCTCAGGTTCAGCCCGGCCAGCTCCATGCCGGGAATGCCGAACAGTCCGGATGTCCCCCCGGTCAAGGATTCCCACTGAATGCAGACGATGGTGAAAATGATGTTGAAGCCCAGGGTGGCCATGACCAGATAATGGCCTTCCAGTTTGAGCGTGGGCACGGCCAGAACCAGGGCCACGAGGCAGGCGACGGCCACGGCCACGAGCATGGCCGCTCCCACCGGGAGCCCGAAATGGACGCTGAGAATACCTGATCCGTAGGCCCCCAGGCCGAAAAAAGCGGCCTGACCCAGGGAAACCTGCCCGGCCATGCCGATGAGCAGGTTCAGGCCGGTCACGGCCAAGGCGAACACCCCGATAAGGCTGCCCAAAGAGAGTAAATACGTGTCCGCAACCACCCAGGGCGTTGCCAGCACTGCCAGAGCCAGGGCCGCATACGGCGTCCAAGCCGCCAACCGCGCCCCACCTCCCCCTCGT